>JALONJ010000015.1 GCA_025455045.1 Microscillaceae bacterium
AGAATCTAAAGCGTTGATTATCAAGAGTTTCAGATTCTTCGCTTCGCTCAGAATCACTGAAATTGATAAATTTCAGAAAAAAGATTTTCATTCCTGAAAGGTGGTGAAGAACCGGACGATTTTTATAAGTAATTGATTATCAGCTAGTTATGCTATTTTAAATATTTTATGTAAAAGCTGATTATCAGATACTTAGTAAATAAATCGGAAAAGAACCAGTAATTCCCACTATGTATAAGTACCTGATTATCAATGAGTTATAAAAATTTTATGGTTCTTCACCACTTTTCAGGAAAATTGTAATGCAGGCTGTCTAGCCTGCCCGCGTAAATGAGTTGAGGCTTAGAATAAAGCCATAATTTCCTCAAAACCAGATTTTTAACTCTTTGATAATCAATGAGTTATATGTGTCAAAGTGGAAATTGCTGGAAAAGAACCCCCTCCGGGGGCAGCAGGGTTGTTAAGTTCTATTTTTGAGCCAAATTTTATTCGCCGTTAGACCTCACCCCCTAACCCTCTCCCTTTGAGAAGGGGAAGATTCAGGAAGCCCCGCCCTGAAAGAGGAGGGCTTTGGGCTGGGGTTGTATTCAGAACTTAACAGCCCCAATCCGGGGGCAGGGGGCTTAGAAACTGTCCGAACTATTGATTGATTAACTTGAAATAATTAATAAACTTTTTAATTGATATAAAAATGGATTTAAAAACTTTATTTGAAGCGGCGGCGGCAAAGTCCAAGACCATTACGAATCGCCCCTCCAACGACACTTTGCTACAATTGTATGCGCTCTACAAACAAGCCACCGAAGGCGACAACAATGGCAAAAAACCCGGAATGTTTGACCTAGTAGGGCAAGCCAAGTATGATGCTTGGTCAAAACTCAAAGGCAAATCTTCGGCAGATGCGATGCAAATGTATGTGGATTTGGTGGATTCACTGACCAAATAAACCTCATTGCCCCGATTTTGACAAGATAAATCAGGGCATTTTTTATTGTTTCATTATTTCATTGTAATACAAATGAAGTTATTAGATTATGTTCTGCTGGCATTGGCAGTCGTATTTTTGGTGGTGGGCATTGACCAAACCGTCAAGGGAATCCCTTTGCAATTTACTTATTGGATTTTTATGCTTTCGGGGGCAAGCTTGATAATGCTCAATTTGCGAAAAATTCAGAAAAAAGACCTAAATTCGCCTCCAAAAG
The DNA here is from genome assembly GCA_025455045.1 of Microscillaceae bacterium. GTDB lineage: Bacteria > Bacteroidota > Bacteroidia > Cytophagales > Microscillaceae > JALONJ01. The sequence goes on from JALONJ010000015.1 coordinate 1,203, forward strand.
CTGAAGGGAAACCGCAAAAACTACCTCCCAAAAGCCCACAAATCAAAAAAAAGTAAATGGATTATATCAATACTACTGTTATCATTATATCTTTGGCGTTGTCGGCTTTCTTCTCCGGCACCGAGATTGCTTTTGTGTCGGCAAATAAGCTCTATTTTGAATTACAAAAAAAACAAGGTGCGCTTTCGGCAAATATCATCGCGCCTTTTTTCAAACGCCCATCTTTATTCATTGCTACGATGTTGGTGGGCAATACTTTGTCATTGGTGGTATATGGTATTTTTATGGCAGATGTACTAGACCCTATTTTGGTAAAAAACTTGCCCGCAAGTATCAACAATGAAATCAATATTTTGATAGTACAATCTATCATTTCTACTTCATTGGTATTGGTGGTAGCCGAGTTTTTGCCCAAAGCTATTTTTCGGCTCAACCCCGACCGTTTTTTGGAGGTCTTGGCAATTCCGGTTTTGGGTATTTATTGGTTGCTCAAAATACCGGTTTTGGGCTTTGTCAATTTTTCTAAATACCTGATTGTCAAAGTATTTCGCTTAAATTATTCCGAAGACAAACCTGTGTATCGCCTAGTCGATTTGAACAACTACATCAGCAATACCACACCGGCTTATCACGAAAACGAAGATGTAAAAATTGATACCGAAATATTTAGCAATGCCATCGAGTTTCGCAGTATCAAAATCAGAGATTGTATGACTCCCCGCACCGAGATTATTGGTGCTGAACTCACCGACGGCATTGATGGTTTGAAAAATGCTTTTTTAGATAGTGGACACACCAAACTGGTGATTTATCAAGATTCAATTGACGAGATTATTGGGTATGTTCACGTGCAAGCCTTGTTTCACAATCCCGAAACCATTATGTCGGTCTTGACCAACACCATTTTTGTTCCCGAAACTACCGTTGCCCAAGAACTGATGGTGCGCCTGATTGCCGAAAATCGTAGCTTGGCAATCGTTTTAGACGAGTTTGGCGGCACTGCCGGTATCATTACTTTGGAAGATATTTTGGAAGAAATTTTTGGGGAAATTCAAGACGAAGACGACGAAAGCAAAGGTGTAGAGCAAAAAATCGATGAGTATAATTACATTTTAAGCGGGCGACTCGAGATGAAATATCTCAACGAAAGATACCAGTGGCAAATTCCTGAAGGTGATTACGATACCCTGAGTGGTTATATTTTGAGTATCAACGAGAGTATTCCGCATACCAACGAAATCATTGCCAAGCACCCCTTTACATTTACTATTCTTACGATGGATTATTCGCGGATTGACACGCTTAAACTCACCATCAACAAAGAATATTTGGACGAATTGAAAGATAACAACAATTAATGACAAATAGGAATGAATAGCGAATAATGTAGAGTGAATAGTTTTTTAATTACTTGAAAAGCCGCCAGAGGTGAGTCAATAGGCTACCAAAAAATGTTGTACGCATTATTTTGTTCTTGTTCCTAAAGTATTAAATTCCTAAATTTGTAAATAAGCCCCGACAAATCTATGGTTTTGACCCAAACCCATATCAGTGAAGCTGAGTACTTGGCAAATGAAGCCCAAGCCGAATGGAAAAGTGAATTTCACGCCGGAGAAGTTTTAGCAATGGCGGGCGCAAGTTTGGCACACAACAGCCTCGTATCCAACCTCCACGGGGAATTATTTGCTTGTTTAAAAAAAATAGGTTGCAAAATATTTATGTCGGATATGTTGCTCAAACTTCCGGCTTGTCAAAAATATGTTTATCCCGATTTGATGATTGTGTGTCAAAAGATTGAACTCGCCGAAAAAAAAGGTAGAGTAGATGTATTGCTCAATCCTGAAGTCATTATTGAGGTGCTTTCCGCCGGCACCGAGCTTTATGACCGCAGTACCAAATTTGATTGTTACAAAGAGTTGGCAAGTGTCAAACAATATGTACTTATCGACTCGCAAAAAATCCTTGTCGAGACCTATGACCGCACCACCGACAATCACTGGCTTTTGAAATCCGAAAAAGATTTATCCAAAAAAATCCAGATTGGCGACTGCGAAATTCAATTGAATGATTTGTATCATTTGGTTGAGCTTGAGAAATAAGCAAAAGATAAATTTATAACCAACTGATTATCAGTTACTTACAAAAATAACCTCAGATCCCAAGCGTGTCATCTATCTTGATTCGGCTTACTTTTTAAATTATATCCGCAATATTTCAATGACTTATTTAGAAAAGCTCCAATCGCCTGATATTCAGGAGTTTATCCAACAAAATTGGCAGAAGAATCCCCACGATTTGATGCTTCAACGGGATAAACTAAAACACTTGCCCCTGCCCGAAATAGCCGAACAAATCCACTGCTTGCAAAAAGCCCAAATCAAACTCCCGACTTGGTTTGCCACGCCTCACTTGATTTATACCAAAACCGCCATTGAGCAATGTTCTTCCGAAATCACTGCCCAATTCAAAGCCCAATTGCTCCAAAATCAGAAAGTAGTTGATTTGACCGGTGGACTGGGAGTAGATACCTATTTTTTTGCCTGCCAAAATCCTCGCGTAACGCACGTAGAACCTAATATTGAGCTACAAAACATTGTAAGATATAATTATAAATTGCTCAAAATCAATAACTTAGATTTTTTTGCCGGAACTGCCACCGATTACCTTTCCCAAGCCACCGAAGTAGATGCTTTTTACCTAGACCCTTCGCGCCGCACCGAACAACAACGGAATTTTCGCTTAGAAGACGGCGAACCCAATATCTTAGGGCTATTGCCTCAACTGCTTGCCCAAGCCTCGCAAGTGTGGTTAAAAACTTCGCCTTTTTTGGATATAAGCCTCACTATCAGACAGTTAGCACAAGTACATAAGGTATGGGTGCTATCGGTAGCCAACGAAGTAAAAGAAGTGCTGTATTGCTTGCAAAATCATTCACAAGAGCCTGACATACAGGCAATTAATTTTAAAAATAATGGGCAATCGGATAGTTTTGACTTCCGTTATTCCGAAGAAAAAAAACTTGCCGAAACCCAAACTATTCCTTTGGCTAGTCCACAAAAATACCTCTACGAACCCAATGCCGCTATTTTGAAAGCCGGAGCATTTTTGAGTTTTGCCCACCGATTCAACCTAGCCAAGCTCCACCCCAACAGTCATTTATATACTGCCAATGCATTGATAAAAGATATTCCGGCTCGGGTATTTAGCCTCAAAGCTCTCACCAAACTCGACAAAAAAAGCATTTATCAGCACCTGCCAAATCGCCAAGCCAATTTGACCGTTCGAAACTTCCCGCTTACCGTAGCCCAAATTCGCCAAAAAATCCAACTAAAAGAAGGCGGTGATGACTACCTTTTTGCTACAACTGATTTCAATAACCAGCATTTGATTTTGATTTGCGAGCAATTATGAATCAAGATGGTTGCTGATTAGGCAAGGTAAATTTGAAAATAGCCCCTTCGCCCAGGGTACTTTCTACCCAGATGATGCCACCATTTTTTTCCACAAATTCTTTGCAAAGCAATAGCCCCAAGCCCGTGCCTTTTTCTTTGGCAGTGCCGAGTTTTATTTTTTTATCATCTAGTTGAAATAGCTGGGCTTGGGTGGCTAAATCTATGCCTACGCCTTCGTCTTTGACCGAAATTTGGCAAAAATCTCCCATTATTTGGGCTGAAACCTCAATTTGGGTGTCTTTGAGACTAAATTTAATGGCATTGGCTATCAGATTGCGTAAAATGAGGCGCAACATATTGACATCTGCCCATACTTGCAAGGTCGGGGCAATGTGGGCAGTCAATTTTACTTGTTTTTGGGTGGCTATTTCACTTAGCAAGTCTATATTTTCTTGCACAATTGCTCCCAAATCACAGGCAATCACTTGGGGTTCAATGCCTTTCAATTGGCTAGATGCCCAAAACAATAGATTATCTAGCAAATTGGTGGTATAATTGAGGTTTTTGCTGATACCCGCCACCAAATTTTTAAAATCCTCGGGCGATAAGGCATCATAGCGCAATAACTCAAAAACTCCTTTTAGGCTATTGAGGGGCGCGCGAAAATCGTGGGCAATGATGGAAAACAGTTTGTCTTTGATAGAATTAGATTCGGCAAGTTTTTGGTTTTTGAGGTTTAAGTCTGCGTTCAGCTCGGCTAGTTCTTGGGTACGGCTTGCTACTCTTTTTTCTAAATTGAGGTTGATGGTTTGGAGTTCGGTACTCAAAATCTCGACTTGATTGAAAGCATCAGAAGAACGAATCGCCAAAAAAGAGGCTTGCGACAAGAAAAACACCAAAAAACCAAAAGGGGTGAGATACAAAGTATTGATAAGCACTGCCGAATGTAAAGCATCATTGATAACGGTAATCGCAAGAAAAACAATCCCAAATAAAAATAAGTGCGAGCCTTTGCGCCCCCGACGAATGGCTTGGATAATCGTCCCAATAAAAACGATGATGACAAATACCAGAAAAAAATAATAAGGTAGAATAAAATAAGAAAAAACGGTGGTCGGGAAAATGAATATCAAGATTGCAAAGCTCCATATATAGCCGTGAATTGCCCAAACAATTTTCTTAGATAGTTCTTCAGGAAAAAGTAACCGCAGGTAGGTTGCCAAAAAAGGACTTACCATAAACGTAGATAAATACTCTAACTTGCTTTTCCACTCAAAACTTAACCCGGGAAGCAAATTATTCAAATATACTTCGTTGGTAGTCGTAACGCGCCACGCCAATATAAAACACAGGATGGCAAAATAAAAAATAGAAGCATCTCGCGGACGTACCACATAAAGCAAAATATGATAAATCCCCATAATAAACAAACTTCCACACAAAAAAATGACCGTAACCAAGGCTTGTTCGCGGATTTGATAAATTTGTGCTTCGGTACCCAACTGCCAACTGTGCCAAAGCCCGCCTTTGCGGTGCGAAAAATTAGAAATATGAATCGTGATAGCTAATTCGGGTTGTGAAGCATCAAAAGTAAAAATACCAACCTCAGCATTAGGAATATGCTGGGCGGCGGTTTTGCCAATTTGCCCTCTTTTGCCAATCAATTGCCCATTGACGTACAAATGGTAAGCTGTGGACTGGTCAATGGTTTTGAGTGCCAAACGGGGACAATTTTTAGGCAGCAACACCCGCAAGTGATAGGTAGCAAAACCGTAGCCGTCGACTTTTTTGCCTTGATGGATTGGTCCCTCCCAACTAGCCGCCGGAACTTGAAGGTAGTTTTTGGTCTGAATTTGTTTTAAATCGGCTTCCGAAAGAAATACTCCGTAATAAAACTCCCAATTTCCATCTAAATTAAGATAAGCTTGTTGAGCAAAATCCCACTGCCTTAAGTCCAGAACCCCTTGTTCGATAGGCAAGGTTTTATTCTGCGCCATCAGGCTTGCGGTGAGCAATAAGGTAATTAATAATATGAAGCTATTTTTTTTCAAAAAAATATTTAATTTTTCACAATCAATTGATAATCAGTTATTTATAAATATTTTTCTAATATACTTAGTAAATCTCCTCTTCTAAAAAGGGCTGAAATTCGTCTTAAATCAATTTTCTCCAAATCTTTTACAGGGAAAAATTCTTCAAGTGCTTTAACAAGTATTTGATTAGCCTCTTGGAAAAGTTGTTCATTATTTTGGTCAAAATATTTTTTTACTTCTTTAAAATTTTTGTGGGTAAGCTGTTTGAATGAAATATTCATTTTTTTTAACAAAGTATTTCCAACGAGCATAGCTATAAAATAATTGCTATAGGGAATGTGATTGTATTTTTGACTTAAATCTTCTTTTCGTCTTTGATTATCACAATATCTAAAAATAAAAACTGCCATTAACAATTGTGAGGCATTAATTTCTTCAAAAACATCTTCATAAAACTTTCCAAATAACTCGGCTCTTTTAAATTTTGCCAAATGAGGCTTTCTTTTCCATATTGCGAAAACCGCTTCTGAGGCTACCGAAGAAGGTACGTTCATAGGGTCAATACTTGTAAAACCCTCGCCTTTTCCTTGCCAATTTAACCCTTTAAACCTTTCTCCTCGTTTGGTAATATAATGATAGCCTAATTGTTCAATAGCAATTTTTAATTTTTTTTGAATTTCATCATTTGCTCTTAAATCCCGTAAATCGACTGGGTTTTGGCTATTGGTGGCAATGGTTATATCAGTGGTAAGCGTTTGAGTATCTTCATCTTCGGTAGATACCTCATATAATCTAAGCAATACAAATACTTTGGAAAAATCGATATTCGGATTGTTTTTAATAGTTTCTCGGATTGTGCGTGAAGTTTGCCCGCCATTGATAATTTGAATGTCATCTACTTTTACCTGCCAGTTTTCGTCCATTAGTTCATTGTGTCTAAATTGGCTACAAAGCATTGTAATTCCATTATTAAAGAAATAAAAATTATTTCTTTTATCTTCACTTACAAGAGTTTTTTGGATGGCTTCATTGATTCGGCTTTTGTGCAACCCCAAATATTTACGAATGTTCTTTTCCAATAAATTTTCGCCGTGTCTTTCCATCAAACCCGCTATTTCGTTCACGCTTACTTTGCCGACTAATACTCGTTTGAAAGCAAAATTTTCGATAATTGCCTTGCCACTCAAACGAATAGCGTCTTTGATAGGGGTATTATTTTGTAATTGCCTTACAATATCTTGGTGATTATAATGCTGAAAGCTGACTTGATTTTTGGGGAAATTAGCATTTTTGATATGATTGTCCCCCTCGACTTGCCAAACTTCGCCATTGCTCAATAAAACCGATTTGATATTGGGAATATATCCGTCCAAAATCAGTGAGCGAATTTCCTCAATAAAAGGTTTGATTTTATCATTTAATAACAAAGTCTTATGAGGATTAAAAATATTTTTAATGGCATCAATGGTTCTCAATAACGCATTTGCCGGAAAATGGTATTCTTTCTCCAAATCAAAATGGTATTTGGATTGAAATAAAATAACCGTAAACTCCGAATCGCTGATGTCGCCAATATAAATGGCATCAACCCCTGAATCATTGCCCCCTTCGGTAATATAACTCACTGATTCTGAGCTTTCTATCTCTAAATAAGAAGCAGCCGCAAAAATCAAAAAGGCTTTGGACAATTGCTTTTTGCGATGCTCCTCATTTTTGGGAATCTCAAACCAATCAGGGTTATCTTGAAAGATTTTTCCTACCCTTTGGTCAATGATTTGTTTGTTGATATCCATAATATTTTTATTGTAAGCATCTAAGGAATTGGGAATTAATAATTAGGAATTAGAAATTATTTAATTACCTGATTTTCAACTAATTATATCTTTAAAAGTGTCACTTTATTTTGAATCTGCTCCTAATATTTTTATTGTAAGCATCTAATTATCAATTTTTTACAAACTCGCCAAACTCTTCTTCCCAATCTTTAACTTTTGGGGTGTTTGAGTGAGAAAATTGGACAAAATCATTTTTTAAAATTTAACATCCCTTCGGCGGATAAATCTTCATCAATTTCTTCCCAATGCACTCCGTAGCCTGCTCGCCATTGTAATCCAGCCTGTTAGGCTGGTAATTCTCCAGCCTAACAGGCTGGGTTACAAGTTTGCTAAACTCTCCTTCCCAATCTTTAACTTTTGGGTGCTTGAGTGAGAAAATCAGGCAAAATCATTTTTTAAAATTTAACATCCCTTCGGCGGATAAATCTTCATCAATTTCTTCCCAATGCACTCCGTAGCCTACTCGCCATTGTAATCCAGCCTGTTAGGCTGGTAATTCTCCAGCCTAACAGGCTGGGTTACAAGTTTGCTAAACTCTCCTCCAGCGACTTAATCTTCGCTTCGGCATCGGCGAGTTTTTGGCGTTCGGTGGCTACAATTTCGGGTTTGGCATTGGCAACAAATTTTTCATTACTTAATTTTTTCAACGTAGAATCCCGAAAACCGATTTGATATTCCAAATCTTTTTGCAGACGGGTTTTTTCTTCTTCGGCATTGACTTGAACGGGAACAAAAAACTCGTGTTGTTTGATTAAAAACGGAACCGATGGGTTAGGTTTTTCGCCTTCGTAAATAATATTTGCTAAGTTCGCCATTTTTGGTATTTGGAATATGGGTGCAAATTGTCTAAACAATGTTGCTTCTGTACTTCGAATGTGCAAGTCTAATGTTTGATTAGGCGAAATTTGTTTTTGGTTTCGAACATTTCGAACATTTTCTGTCAATTCCAACATCAAATCCATTTGTTCAATAATTACTTGATTATCAATGCTTTCTGCCTTAGGATAAGGTGCAATACAGATAGAATCTCCGGCTTGAGCTTCGGTCAAATTTTGCCATAATTCTTCGGTAATAAAAGGCATAAAAGGATGAAGAATCCGCAATAATTTATCAAAAAATTCAATGGTACTATCAAATGTAAATTTATCAATTGCTTGTCCACTTTCGGGCTTAATCATTTCTAAATACCAAGAACAGAAGTCATCCCAAAACAACCCTTTTAAAGTTTGCAAAACATCCGAAATACGATATTCTGCATAGAGTTTTTCAGTTTCGGTTAATGTGGCATTCAATTTTGCTTTAAACCAACTTACTGCTAACTCATTCTTAGCCAATGGTTTAGTATTAGTATCAATTTCCCAACCTTTGACTAAACGGTAGGAATTCCAAATTTTATTGGCAAAGTTTCGCCCTTGCTCCATCAAAGGATAGGCAATCGGTTGTTTGGTTTCTTTGTCAAAAGTAATCGGAAACTTCAAATCATTTCCCGCCGGCGAAGTAAACAACATTCCCACGCGCACGCCATCGGCAGAGAAATCTCGAATCAACTCCAAAGGCTCAGGAGAATTGCCTAATGATTTAGACATTTTGCGCCCTTCGCCATCGCGGACAATCCCCGTCAAATACACATTGCTAAACGGCTTTTCGCCTCTAAATTCATAACCGGCAATAATCATTCGCGCCACCCAAAAAAATAAAATTTCGGGGGCAGTTACCAAGTCATTCGTAGGGTAATAATATTTAATATCCTCATTATCAGGGGCTTGCAATCTTTTGAAAACCGATATGGGCCAAAGCCAAGACGATGCCCAAGTATCCAATACATCTTCATCTTGACGCAAATCATTGATTTTCAAGGATTTATCTTTGCTTTGGGCAATTAAAAGGGCTTCTTCTTTAGTTTTAGCCACTACAATTTCGCCATTGGGCAGGTAAAATGCCGGAATCTGATGCCCCCACCACAACTGCCTTGAGATACACCAATCGCGCACATTTGCCATCCAATGGTTGTACATATTTTTGAATTTGGCCGGATAAAGTTTGATTTCATCGGTCATTACGGCATCCCAAGCCTTTTTCGAGACTTCTTTCATCTTTACAAACCATTGCAAAGATAATTTTGGTTCTATCACCGCGCCGGTACGCTCCGAAGTACCGACTTGGTTTTTGTATTCCTCGACTTTGATTAATTGCCCCAAGGCTTCTAAATCCTTAGCGATTTCCTTCCGAACCGCAAAACGGTCTTTGCCGACAAATTTAGGTACACCGCAATTTTCATTCAAAGTACCATCATCGGCAATGGTGTCAATAACTTGTAAATTATGTTTTACGCCCAATTCATAGTCATTGATGTCGTGCGCGGGCGTAACTTTCAACGCGCCCGTTCCGAAATCCATTGTAACATATTCATCGGCAATAATCGGAATTTCGCGGTTTACAATCGGCACAAGGGCTTTTTTACCAATCAGGTGTTTGTAGCGTTCATCATTGGGATTGACACAAATCGCTGTATCACCTAAAATGGTTTCGGGGCGAACGGTGGCAACAACAACCTCACCCCCTAGCCCCCTCTCCTCTTGAGAGGGGGAATTTGCTCCCTCTCCTTCGGAGAAGGCTGGGGAGAGGCTGTATTTTATATAATACAATTTTGATTGAACTTCTTTATAAATTACTTCCTCATCCGAAAGGGCGGTTTTGCCTTGCGGGTCCCAATTGACCATTCGAATCCCGCGATAAATCAAGCCACGGTTATACAAATCCACAAAAGCCTCCAAAACCGATTCGGAATATTCTTCGTCCATCGTAAAGGCAGTTCTGTCCCAATCGCAAGATGCGCCAAGTTTTTTTAATTGTTCGAGAATGATTCCGCCGTATTTTTCTTTCCATTCCCAAGCGTACTGCAAAAATTCTTCGCGGGTGAGGTCTTTTTTCTCAATCCCCTTATCTTTGAGCATCGCTACCACTTTTGCCTCCGTAGCGATAGAAGCGTGGTCGGTTCCCGGCACCCAACACGCGTTTTTGCCTTCCATTCTTGCTTTGCGGACAAGTACATCTTGGATAGTATTGTTCAACATATGTCCCATGTGCAATACGCCGGTAACATTGGGGGGCGGAATTACTATGGTGTAAGGCTCGCGCTCATCGGGAACGGATTTAAAAAATTTATTTTTCAGCCAATACTGATACCATTTGTCTTCAACTTCGGCGGGATTATAGGTTTTTGAGATTTCCATTGTCTTTTTTTTCGGTTTTTTATTTGGCTTCAAACCTGTCAGGTTTATAAAACCTGGCAGGTTTCTTTCATTTCTTTGGCTTCAAACCTGTCAAGTTTATAAAACCTGACAGGTTTCATTTCTTTGGCTTCAAACCTGTCAGGTTTATAAAGCCTGACAGGTTTCTTTCATTCTTTGGCTTCAAACCTTTCAAGTTTATAAAACCTGGCAGGTTTCTTTCATTTCTTTGGCTTCAAACCTGTCAGGTTTATAAAGCCTGACAGGTTTCTTCATTTCTTTGGCTTCAAACCTTTCAAGTTTATAAAACCTGACAGGTTTCTTTTCTTTGGCTTCAAACCTGTCAGGTTTATAAAGCCTGACAGGTTTCTTCATTTCTTTGGCTTCAAACCTGTCAAGTTTATAAAACCTGACAGGTTTCTTTCATTTCTTTGGCTTCAAACCTGTCAGGTTTCTTCTTTGGCTTCAAACCTGTCAGGTTTATAAAACCTGACAGGTTTCTTGTTTTTCGATTTTCTAGTTTTATATTTTATAAATAATTGATAACCAATTAGTTATGATAATTATAAGATTTTACCTGATTTTTTAAGAATGATTAAGTACAATTCCAAATGACAAACCTAAAAACATAATAAGAAGCCCCCCATAAAAATCTTTTTTTCCTTCTTTTAAATAAATTTGTCCATCTTTTTCAATATACTGAGTCAGTCTATTAATTGGGCTTTTTATTGTTTGGTTATTTTCATCAAAAAAAAACATCAATTTTATCACCTAATTTCAAATCGTCTATTTTTTCAAATTCAGGGCTAAAATCGCCAAAATCTTTTCCGATAAAGAGTTCAAAAGTTTTAGGGTAGCCTTTAACCTTTAATCTGAATATATCTATATTTTCCAAAATCCCGATTAGGGTAATTCTGATACTTTTTATTAATAAAAGTAATTTCACCGGATACTTTATAAAATTGACTTTTGTCTTTTGTTCCTCGCAATAATATATAAGAGCCGAGAATTAAAATTACTACAACACCAATAAGTGAGTTTAGAAAAATCGGATATGGCTTTTGTATTATAAAAATATTTCTAATTTATTGATTATCAATTAGTTACATTTATTTAATAAATCAAAAAACAAAATTACAGAAAAATTTGGGAAAATGAATGAATTAGGAAAATTGCCAAATAAAATTTGGGGTTGAAATGAATGAATAAATTGTAAGATAAATAATTGATTATCAGATATTTGCGTACTACACAAGCCATTACCAAAACATAATTTGAATAAAATCCTTAAATTTGTAAAAATGAAAAAATCCAATGAAAAAAGCTTTTGAACTTTGGGAATACGAAGAAATTGAGAATGAATTTAATTTGACTTCGGTTGAAAATTTATCTTTACTGACGGAGTGGTTGAATGTTTCAATAAAATTGAGTGTTACAGAAAAACAAACCATTGTTGATTTAAGAAATAAATTGCGAAAAAAAGCCGATGCTTGGAACGAAGATGAGCTTAAGTTCTTCTTTATCAGTCCTTTAATCAATTTGGTGAATTATAATTCCGACAAATACTCGGCATTTACCCAACGCCCTTTATCGGCTAAAATCAAAGATGTGGAAGTAAGTGGGCGAGTGGAATTTATGTTGGCTAAAGGCAAACAAAACCCAAGAGAGCCGTTTTTTTTCCTACACGAATACAAACAAGAGCGCAAACGAGACAACGACCCACTTGGTCAGTTATTGATTTCAATGTTGGCGGCACAAGAAAATAATACCTTAAAACATCCTTTGTATGGCTGTTATGTAACCGGCAGGTTTTGGTTTTTTGTGGTTTTGGAAGGCGATAAATATGCCACAAGTTTGGCTTATGATGCTACACAAGATGATATTTTTCAAATTGTAGCTTCTTTGCAAGAGATAAAAAATTATATTGAAAAGTTTTTGATTTAATTTTTTTCATAAACTATTGATTATCAAAGAGTTAAATGCAATTAATTCCAAATAAAAGAACTAAATATGGGAGTTTTGACCTTATTTCGGAAGAGGGTTGGAAACTTTATCACTTTATTGATTTTAGTTCAAAACTATTGGTAGTATCGGAAATGTTGATTGATTTGTCCAATATTCCTACGGAGTTTGGAGTCAAAACCATTCCAAGTCGCCAATACATTATCCATCAGAAAAAAGCCAAAATCCTTACGTTTGAGGAGTGGAAAGCATTTTTTAATTATGAAGAAGAAGTCAGTTGGAGTACGGACGGCACTTTGAAAGAAACTTGGCTTCGCAAATACAATCCCCAAACCAACGATGATGAGTATGAAGGCAAGCTAGAACAAGTAGCCGAGGGCAAAATCTTGCGCCAAAGTTTTTCGGTCGCATTTCGCGCCGATGCCCGCCAGAGTTTGCTAGAAGCACATTATAAACACCTTGAATCGGCAGAAAAAACCAAACAAGTCATCGCCCAATCAACCCAAACTTGCCCACACTGTGGCAAAAAAGTCTTGGCAGACGGACGATACCCCCGTTATATCTGTTCGGAATGTGCCGATTTGGACAAACTCGACGAAAACGGCTACCGCTTAGAATTTTATAATGAAGGAATATCGGGCGGTTTCTTAGTTTATTATTATCAAGATAATCAACTTATGAAAATGACTAAAGATGAATATGAAAAAGTTTGCTACATCGAGGGCAAAAAATACTTGGCAACCGAAGCCCGTTTTGGGGGAATTGTGATTGAAAAAGTTTAGATACCACTTCAATCCATTGTTGCGTCATTGTTGGCATATTTGCTTTTTGTTCATAAAATCAATTGATAATCATCGAGTGCGTTTTTCTCAAAAGTTTCCAGCATTGTTTGGCTAGTTGGGATGATGTGAACTGCCGTCATTCCCATTGCCCGCGCCGCTACCACATTGTCCCAATTGTCGTCTAAGAGGACAGTTTGCTCAATTTGCAAATGATTTTCTTGCAAAACCTGTTCATAAATCTCGACTTCCGGTTTGCGCTTGCCTAAGTAATGCGAATAATAAACTTTTTCAAACAAATGCTCAAGTGATTGATAATCAGTACTTTGGGCAAACAGTGCCTCAAAACAAAGCTGATGGATTTCGTTGGTGTTGCTCAATAAAAACAGGCGGTAATTTTTTTGTAAATTTTTTAGCAATTGGATTCTCGCTGGGGGAAAATCCAAAATCAAAGCATTCCAAGCCTCATCAATGGCGGCATCGGTCCAATCAACTTGGCAAATTTGGCGCAAATCAGCTCGAAAAGTTTGGGCAGAAACCAAGCCCTTTTCAAACTGAATAAACAATGAATGGTGAAAAATTTCGGCATTGATGGCTTGCTGCGAAGGGGGCAGTAGCTCGGCAAACCGATTGAGGGTGAGGGCAGTGTCAATGTTGAGTACCACATTGCCAAGGTCAAAAATCAGGTTACGAATATTTTTTGAGTTCAATTTTGTGAAATTTTATTTGGGTTTTTCGTTACAAAGGTATAAATTTGCACCTCAATTCAAAAACCATTGTGCATCAATGGTTTTTAGGACCCATAGCTCAGTCGGTTAGAGCATCTGACTCATCAACGAGTTCTTTGATATATTGGTTTCTTTTAGCTAAGTAAAGAAACCCAAAATATTCAAAAAATTATATATGGTGCGTCTATTGAGAAATTGATAGAATGAAAGGGGTTAATTCGGAAAAACCTGACCGCGTAAAAACGATGGCAATTCCGAGCCAAGTTCACAAAAACCATCAAAGTAGTGAAAAGGTGTAGAGACTAAAGTGTGAGGAGGTAACCAATAAGCACTTATCAACGCCCCTCACCTGACCGAGTAAAGTCGAAGGTGGTGATATAGTCCGACTACATAGCGAAAGCTGTGGAAAGTGAATCAGGTGGTCGCAGGTTCGAGCCCTGCTGGGTCCACAATTATTTTCATAAAAGCCTATAAATCAATGATTTGTAGGCTTTTTTTGTTTGTCATCATCAACAATAATCTTCTACTGCACTACTATCCAGAATACAATAAAAGCGATCAAATCTGCTAGATTCTAGAAAACTAACAGGTTTCTGGCCGACAATCTGCGTTACTATTTGTCTGAAAAAGTGTGAAGATTCATTTGTAATTTGTCTAACATTCAATACTGTCGGGTAAAATGATTTGGCTTTGGCTAATCATCATTAAAATTTTCGTACCCAACTACGCCATTTTGTTGTTGAAAATGGAACACAGATGACGCGGATTAGGCAGATAAGTGTGGATTTATCGGTGCAAATCCGTCCAATCCGCGTCATCTGTGAGCTAAAAAAAAGCATCAAATACCACCCGAAAGTATTAACCTGATAAAACACTAAGAAATGAATAATGTAAAATGAATAATTTTGTAACTACCTGAAAATCAATATGTTACTAAAAAATATTGCCTTGAATTCAAAACTTGAAATCGTAAGCTCAAAAAATCTTTACAAAATTAACAAATTCTTAGGTCGGCGAACATTTCAGTTTAATGACTTGTTTAGTAAATTGCAGAAAAACTCGAAAAAATTGAACTTATTTGAAGTTGATGCCAAAGATTTGGATTGTAAGTCATTCATTATCAGTGTATTAGCTATATTTAATTATGAAATTTCCCACTCTTTACGATAATCACAATCGCCCTATCAATTATGTACGTTTGGCAGTAACCGACCGTTGCAATTTGCGGTGTTTTTATTGTATGCCCGAAAATGGCATCAAATACCTCCCCAAGTCGGCTTTGTTGTCGTACGAAGAAATGGAGCGTATGTTGCGCATATTGGCACAAATGGGGGTCAGCAAAGTTCGGATTACGGGTGGCGAGCCTTTTGTAAGGCGCGATTTGGTGCCATTTATGCAGCGTATCAGCCAAATAGAAGGTATCAATCAAATTCACCTCACAACCAATGGCGTATTTACCGGCGATTATCTGCCTCAGCTCCAATCCATAGGCATTGCCTCGGTCAATTTGAGTTTGGATACGCTTGACCAGCAACGATTTAAAGAAATCACCCGCCGCGATGATTTTGGCAAAGTAATGCAAACTTTGGAGGGCTTGCTCCGATATAATATTCCAACCAAAATCAACGCCGTGATTATGGCGGGCAAAAATACCCAAGATATTATTCCCTTGACCGAACTCACCCGCCACACGCCGGTTTCGGTGCGTTTTATTGAAGAAATGCCTTTCAATGGCGAAGGCGCGCGCGAAGAATCCGATTCGGTTGATTTTTGGAGTTTTCGCCGTATTTTAGCCGAGTTACAAACCCACTACCCACAGATTTATAAAATTCCTGACGGCAAACATTCTACTTCGTACAACTACGCCATTCCCCATCATCAGGGTACGGTAGGTATTATTGCGGCGTTTTCGCGGACTTTTTGTGGCACTTGCAATCGGATTCGAGTTACCGCTCAAGGTACACTCAAGACTTGCTTGTATGATGATGGGGTGCTAGACCTCAAAAAACTAATGCGTGAGGGGGCAAGCGATGAAGAAGTAAGTCAAGCTCTGCTCTATGCGTTTCGCCACCGCCCCAAAGACGGTTTCGAAGCCGAAGCCAATCGCTTGAATCATAGCCCAGTCAGTGAGTCGATGTCGACAATTGGTGGGTGAGTAATGAGCTAGTGCGAGTATTTTTAAAGTATTCTTAAAAAAATACAATTTTTATTAGTCAATAGTTCGGACAGTTTCGGGTTTCTAGTTCTGATTTTTTTGTTAATCACTTGATAATCTGCCAAAGGCGGACACGGTCAGGTAATTAAACAATTCCTAATTCCTTACTTATAAAAACCGTCCGAAATATTGATAAAAATAGTACAATTTTATTTTTTTGAAAATAGTTATTAACAAAAATATAATCAATTGATAGTCAATTAGTTATAAAAATACCTGGGTTCTTTACCCATTTTGAAGAAGTTCTGGCTTTATTCTAAGCCTCAACTCATTTACGCGGGCAGGCTAGACAGCCTGCATTACAATTTTCCTGAAAAGTGGTGAAGAACCAATACCTGCTTTAATTTATTTACAATTTTCATTGACCCATTTATCGGTATCAATCCCCAGTTCCTTGCCTTTTTTCCAGTCTTCGCAGGCTTTGATTTTGTCGCCGGTTTCTTTGCGACATAGCCCACGGTAGGCATATACTTCGCCCACGTTGGGGTTTAACTCAATTATTTTGTCAAAGTCGACAATAGCTTCGGCGTAGGATTTGAGATAGTATTTGGCTTTGCCACGCTCGAGGTAGCCTTGCAAAAATTTGCTGTCCAGTTCAATCGTTTTGTCAAAATCGGCGGCGGCTTTGGCGTAGTCCTTCACAGTAAACCAAACAAACCCTCGATAATAATAGGCATCAAGATTTTTGGCATCTTTTTCAATGATTTTGGTGTAGTCGTTGATAGCCCCTTGAAAATATTTGAGTTTAAAACTCACATCAGCTCGGCTAAAATAGGCTTCTACATCATCGGGCTTAAGCTCCACCAATTTATTGTAATCCAAAAAAGCATTGCGAGTTTGCCCCATCGCAGCATACAAGTTGGCACGATTGCGATAGGCTTCGGCTTCGCCGGGTTTGATTTCGATTACTTTGCCAAAGTCGTCAATGGCATCTTGCTTGCGTCCGGCAATGCTTTTGCTCACGGCACGTGATAGTAAATACTCGATTTTTTGGGGAGCCAACTCTACGGCTCGGTCAAAATCCAAAAAAGCACTGCTAAAAAAGCGTAAATTTACCTTGGCTTTGGCACGCGAAAAATACGCATCGGCAAAATCTTCTTTGAGGGCAATGGCTTTATCAAAATCTACAATGGCTTCCGAAAATTGTGATTTTTCAATCTTTTGGTTGCCCGTTTTATACAATTCTTCGGGGCTTTGCGCCTGACTATAAAAATACCAGAATACGAATAATAAACTCAGTAAGACTCTTTTCATAAATTTTTAAAAATTAAAAAAACAAAAACAATTCATTTGCCAATTGAGCGTAGAAAATAAAAACCCATAGGGAATCAGGAATTAAAAATCACATAAACAATTGATAATCAATTAATTACGTTTTTAAAAGAGTTGCTTCATCCCTTATTTATTGCTAGGAAATACAAAATATAGACGGTGATAAAATCCGCAATCCGAAATCTCAAATCCACAATCCCCATTCAGATTTATTTTTCAAAATTAAAAATGGTGTGTAAAATATCGCGGTCTATGACCCCCAGCTCAATTTGCCGCCGCGACAATACTTTGATGGCTGTCTCGAGCGATTTTTCAAAGTTATACACCGTAAGCCCTTCACTACCTCCCCAAGCAAAAGACGGGATAAACTTAGGCGGAAAACCACCCCCAAATATATTGGCACTCACACCTATCACCGTACCGGTATTAAACATTGTATTGATACCGGCTTTGGAATGGTCGCCCATAATCAAACCACAAAATTGCAACCCTGTGTCCACATAATCAGCTTGTTGATAGTTCCAGATTTTGACACTACTGTAGTTGTTTTTTAGATTGGAATTGTTGGTGTCTGCGCCCAGATTGCACCATTCGCCCAAAACCGAATTGCCCAAAAAGCCCTCGTGCGATTTGTTGCTATGGGCAAACAGTACCGAGTTGCTCACTTCACCACCCACTTTGCAATAAGGTCCAATGGTGGTATTGGGGCGCATTTTGCCGCCCAAATTTACGACTGCCCCCTCGCCCAAAGCAAAATTGCCTTGAATAATTGCGCCCTCGCTGACCTGCGCATTTTTGCCCAAATAAATTACGCCATTTTCGGCATTCAGAATACAAGCCTTCATTTTAACGCCGTCTTCGATAAAAATATTTTCGGGATTGTAAACTATAGTATGGCGGTCGGGAATAGGATACGAATCGCGCCCTTTGGTGAGCAAGGCAAAGTCGGCTTGGATTTGACTCCCATTCAAACGAAAAATATCGGTTGGCAATTGAATAAACTCAATTGCTAAATCTGTAACTAGCTGATTTTCAGGGATATACACGTTAGATTGGGTGGTTTTGAGTGCCAAAAGTTTGCCATCAAACAGCAAGGCTTGCTCAAGGGAAAGATTTTTGAAAGCCGCCACCAAATCCCAAGTAGGCAACAAAGCACTATTGATAAATAAATTTTCTTGGGCAAATTGGGGAATAAACTTAGTTTGCAAATAAGGCTCAGTGAGTGGATATACTGAATTGCCCAAATATTTTTCCCATTTTTCGGCAAGCGTCAAAATACCTACCCGCAACCCACTGATGGGGCGTGTAAATGTAAGAGGCAATAAATTTTTCCAATCTTGCGGATTATCAAATAAGATGTAATTCATTCAAAACTAACATTTAGCAGCAGTAAATAAGCCCTTGTCAGGAATAAAATCAACTATTGTCGTTATTGATTCATAATCAATGCCTTGCCTTACATATATTTCAGGCTGACAATTTTGGGTGCAATATTACTAAATAAGCTACAAAATTTTACGGATTGTCGTTTATTTTGGGGAGCAGGATTTTCTCTATAGCTTCTCTAACAAGGCTCAAATACTTGCCCCTAAGCCAATAGCAGGCAATATGCTATAGGGCAGGAGTTAAATTTGAAAGGCAATTAAATTTATCAATTATTTGATAGAACCAGAGATTTGTATAATTTAGCCGAACCAAACTATTTTTTTATCAGTTAATTGATAAACAACTGATTTTCAGAACCTTACCAATTTTTACCCTCGTTTAAATCGCCAAAATACTATGCCTATACATCAAATTGCTCCCGATTTTTTCTTTGTACAAAGAGGCTACCTCAATGGCAATCATTTGGTTTACAAAGGCTCACAAGTAGCTTTGTTTGATACTGCTTATTCTTCGGGGGTAGCCGATACCCTCCAAATTTTAAAAGATTTAGCCATTGAGATTCCTCAAATCAGCCTCATTGTCAATACCCACTCCCACTCCGACCACGTGGGGGCTAATCACGCCATTCAACAACAAGCCAATTGCGAAATTGCCTTGCACAAAATCGGTCAATATTTTATCAATCGCAAGGATATTTTCTTTTTGGGTTGGAAGTTTGACCGCCCGCAAACCGAGTTTTTTACGGTTACGCGCGGGTTGGAAGATGGCGAAATCATACCCGTTGGTCCTTATCGCTGGCGGGTTATTTATACTCCCGGACACGCTTTTGATGGCATTGTTTTGTATGAACCTTTCCAAAAATGGCTTATTTCGGGCGATGCCCTTTGGGAAGCCGATGTAGCTTCTATCAATTTATACAAACAAGGCGGGGCGGCTTTGTTTCAACTGCAAGAAACCATTGAACGGCTTGCTCCTTTAGATGTAAAGACCGTTTTTCCGGGACACGGGCGAATGTTTGGCGATTACGACTCGGCTATAGCCCGTAGCCGCGAAAAAGTACAATTGTATTTGGATAATCCTACCCAAATCGGACACGATTTTATCAAAAAAGTAATGATTTTTACCTTGATGATGCTCGATGGGGTGGTAGAAGCAGAGTTTTTGCCTATGCTGATGCGCCGTGAGTGGTTTACGACCACAGTCAATCTTTATTTTAATGGCGATTATGAAGGCAAGTACCACGCTACCCTCAACAAATTTATAGAACGCGGCTTGGTCGTACGCAAAGAGGGCAAATTGCTCACTATTATCAATAAAGGTTGATAAAACCCAAGAATCGGCAAGTCTTAGAAATTGAGAATTAAGAATTAGGAATTATACAAATACCTAATTATCAAGCAATTACGTTTTTAAAAGTAAGATATTATTTTGTGTCTATTTGTTGCAGTTTTAAAACTTTAAAAAAGTTTAGACAATTGCTAATTCACAATTGAATTGCCCGTGGCTGGGTAACGAACTGCGCAACTCGCGGCGAGAAACCCCCTATGCTACGGGGTGCATTTCAAATTTACGCGTTTCTATTGCCTCACCCTAGCCCTCTCCAAAGGAGAGGGTCATAGGTAGTAAATTTGAAATGCACCCTATGCTACGGCTCATTGACAATGCTATTTTTTTGACTCTAAACTTATTTCACAAAATTTTTGTTAAGTTTTTGCGGCTTTTGTCGACATTAATCTAATTTTGAACAAAAATTATTTGGAATATGATATTTTCGCGGGGTGTAAAACTAATGCTATGGGCTTCCTTTTCTATGTCATTGATGAGTTTGAGTGTCAAACTATTGCCCCATATTCCGGCAATTGAGATAGCATTGTTTCGTTCCCTTATTTCATTGGCGATTTGTTGGACTATTTTGATAGCGCAAGGCATCTCAATTTGGGGCAACAATCCGCGTATGCTCTTGTTGAGGGGTGTTTTGGGGGCGGTGTCTTTGATTTTGTATTTTGCAACTTTACAAAAAATTCCTTTGGCTAGTGCGGTGATGTTGCAATATTTGTCGCCGGTATTTACGGCAATTGTCGCTTTTGCTTTTTTGCACGAAAAACTTTATAAAATTCAATGGCTTTTTTTAGGCATTAGCTTTGCCGGAGTTTTTTTGGTACAAGGTTTTGACGATAGAATTCCTTGGTTGTATTTGGTTTTTGGTTTGGGGTCGGCATTGTTGGCGGCTTTGGCTTATGCTACCATTCGCAAGTTGAATCACAGTGAGCATCCCTTGGTGATTGTTGCCTACTTTCCCTTGCTTACGATTCCGATGGCGGGTGTACCTTCGGCAATCGTGTGGGTAAGCCCACAAGGCTGGGATTGGTTTTGGTTGTTGTCGGTGGGGATTTTTACACAATTGGCACAAACCTTTATGACTCAAGCCTTTCAAGCCGAAGAAGCCAATCGCTTGGCAAGCGTCAATTATGTAGGCGTGATGTTTGCGATGATTTGGGGTTTGATTTTCTTTGATGAAGTATTCAATTTTGGGGCGGTATTGGGAATGACTTTGGTGATTGGCGGCGTGGTGTTAAATTTGAGTTTTAAATACTGGTATCCTATCAAAGAGAAGATATTGGTCAAAAATTAGCAGCGATATTTAACTTGCAGTATGAATAGTTTTTTTAATTACTTGAAAACCCGCCAGAAGCAAGCCCCGTCAATAGATTATCAAAAAATATTGTTTACTTTATTTCTGAAAACCCTACAGATTCCCATTAATACATAATCAATTGATAATCAAGAACTTACGAGTAAATAAAGATTCTTTGCACCTTTTCAGGAATCTAAAAAAAATTGTCATTCCGATTATGTAATGAGTTAGTTATAAGATGTGCTGATGTGCTAATGTAATCCATTGATTATCAATTAATTCATAAATTCAATTGTTTACTTTATTTTATTCTTGTTCCTATGAATTTGAAAGATTTATTTCAAAAATAAAAATCAAGTATTGTTTTTAAAACCTTGATTATCAAGTATTCATAAAATTGTAACCCAGCCTTTAGGCTGGGGGAGGCACAGCCTAAAGGCTGGGTTAGATGCTTATTTGTCAAAAGTCAAAGATTATCAAATAGTATAAAAAAACTCACATTTCTTGCTTCTTTACCCATTTTCAGGAAATCATCGCTTTATGCTAAGCCCAAACGCATTCGTGTGTGCCGGCTAAACAGCCTGCCTTACAGTTTTCCTGAAAAAGTACGAAGATTCAAAACACGCACGTTTATTTATCAAAAAAATTATGAATGCTCAAGAGTTTCGACAACGCGCCCACCAATTGGTCGAGTGGATGGCTGATTATTTGGAAAATGTAGAACAATATCCGGTCAAATCGCCGGTCAAACCCCGCCAAATTTTGGCAAGCCTGCCTGCCAAGCCCCCCCACGACCCGGAGCATTTTGACCTCATTTTTAGTGATTTTCAAGAAAAAATAATGCCTGGCATCACCCATTGGCAACATCCGGCGTTTTTTGCCTATTTTCCGGCTAACAGCAGTTTTCCGTCTATATTAGCCGAAATGCTCACCGCTACCTTGGCAAGCCAATGTATGATTTGGGAAACCTCGCCAGCCGCCGCCGAACTCGAGGAGCAAATGATGGAGTGGCTTCGGCAAATGATGAATATACCCGATGATTGGGTAGGCGTGATTCAAGACACAGCCTCGACTGCTACTTTGTGTGCGATTTTGACTGCCCGCGAAAAATTGAGCAATTATCAAATCAATGAACAAGGCTTTGCTAATCAGGCTTTTACGGTGTATTGTTCTACCCAAACCCACTCCTCGATTGACAAAGCCGTAAAAATAGCCGGACTAGGCAAGCAGAACCTGCGCAAAATAGCCGTTGATGAGCGTTTTGCGATGCTGCCCGAAGCCCTCGAAACGACTATCCAAACTGATATTGCCGAAGGCAAACGTCCTTTGTGTGTGGTAGCGGCAATCGGTACAACCAGTTCAACAGCCATCGACCCCTTGCGACAAATTGGCGAAATATGCCAAAAATATGGTGTTTTTTTGCACGTGGACGGGGCTTATGCCGGTACTGCCGCTATTTTGCCCGAAAAACGTTGGATTTTAGATGGTTTGGAATTGGCAGATTCGTATGTATTCAATCCACACAAATGGATGCTTACCAATTTTGATTGTACGGCTTATTATGTCAAAGATAAAGAAGCCTTGATTCGTACTTTTGAAATATTGCCCGAGTATCTCAAAACCAAAAACGATAACCAAGTAAACAACTACCGCGATTGGGGAGTCCAACTGGGCAGAAGGTTTCGCGCGCTCAAGCTCTGGTTTGTGATAAGGACGTATGGAGTGGCGGGGATTCAAGCCAAAATTCGCCTCCATTTGGATTTGGCGCAGCTATTTAAACAAAAACTAGAGGCACATCCTGATTTTGAAATCCTTGCCCCAGTAGATTTTAACCTAATTTGTTTTAGATATAAACCACTGATTATCAATGACTTAGAGCAAATTAATCAACTCAATACCCAATTGCTCGACAAAATCAACCAAAGTGGCAAAGCCTATCTTACTCATACTAAACTGAATGATGTTTATACCTTGCGCCTAGTGATTGGACAAACTCAGGTGGAGTCTCGCCACGTGGAGGCAGTTTGGGATTTGATTCTGGAAAAGGTGGAGGAGTTAAATTAGTTTGAATTTTTTTTTTAGAAAAATACTGGTGAGTTTTCGGCAATTAACAAGGCTGAGATTCAGTATTTTGCCAAAATAGTAATGGTAAAAGCTCAAATCATTTCTACTGCTAGGTTATACTCTTTTAATAGCAGTCCAAGTTTTTTAGAAAGCTCGATTTTTAATTGTAATTTTTGGCGAATGACATATTTTTCACTTTCAATTTCTGAAGGTTCATCGGTTTGATTTATTAGCTGTTCGCTTCGTAGAATAGCCTCGTTTACATTGGCTAATAAATCCAACAAATGTAAAACTGCTTGTTTGGAAACTATTTTTTCATATTTTTTGAGGTGTGTACTACCAAATTAGGTATTATTCATAAAATGCAATTAAAACAAACTTAAATATAAAAGCTAACTATAGTATGTTGATGCCGTTATAATGCAAATTTAATTTTGCATACTAAAATTAGCAATGGCTTCAAAACAAGAAATACTCGTAAAATTTGGTCATAAAGTCAGAGATTTAAGAAAGAAAATAGGGCTTTCGCAGGAGCAACTCTCTTTTAGAGCCGACTTACATCGCACTTATATTGGGATGATAGAAAGAGCCGAAAAGAATATAACACTAGTCAATATTGAAAAAATTGCCAATGCGCTCAATGTTGAGGTCAAAACTTTATTCGACGATGATAAAACTGAATGATTTTGTTGTATTAAAAACTCCCATAAATGACCTAGCAACTAACTCAGTGGGCATAGTTAGGCAGGTAAATGAAAGTTCAGTTATAGTCTTTTTTATTGGTAAAAGGGTTGAACTAAAGCTTTCAATTAATGAAGTCGAGTTTTTAGACGTTGCCAAAACTGGTAAATCATTTGAATACAAAATTTGCAATATTTGCCATATTTTGAAAAAAGATTTAGAAGATTTTGATATTAACCAAACTGATGCCCAAGGTAGAAAAACTACCCGACCCAGTTGCAAATCTTGTCGTATCGAGATAGACGGTATGCCACTTAATAATGAAGCTAAAAAACAGCTTGACACTTCTAAACCTAGTCATTTTTTCATTTGCCCTATTTGCGAAAAAGGTTCAATACCTGGTATTACCGCTAATTTCGTTAAAGACCATGACCATTTGACCGGAAAGGCTCGAGAATGGATATGCGATAGTTGTAATACCGGTTTAGGCAGGTTTAAAGATGATATAAATTTGTTGAAAAGGGCAATCGCTTATTTGGAAAAACATTCAACTCATAAAAATAATTGATTATTTAGTAATCCAACCCTTTTTTTTGCCAATTCAGTATATTCTTCAGATATTTCCATAAAATATCGCCGATTGTTAATTCTAGCCATTTTGCAGGTTGTACCCGACCCACACATAGGATCAAAAACAATATCGCCTTCATTAGACCAAGACAATATATGGTCGTGAGCTAGTTTTTCGGGAAATATAGCCGTATGTTGGAAAGCAATTTTATCATTGGTAGAGCCACCTAACCCAACGGCATAATCCCAAATATTGGTTAAAGTTTTTTCTTCTTTCAATTCTCCCAAAACTTTTTTATTTACTCCATCGGCTTTTTTATTAAAAACAAGTTTCTCCATTCCTTGCCTTACGGTTTTAGTCTTCAATGGATTAAAAGTATTGGGCTTACCTTTTGAGAAAATAAACATAAATTCATAGCAATTTGTGTAGGCATTGGATCTCATAAATGGCGTATTTTTCTTTTGATAAATCATTACATCGTGCACATTGAAACCAACTTCTTGAAAAAAAATACATTGCTTAAAACTTGTCAAAGATCTATCACCATTTTTAATTTTATCGCCTACAACCCACACTACTACTCCACCTTTTTTCATTACTCTAAATAATTCAGTAGCAATATTTTCAAATTCAAATTGATAGCCTTTTTTCATACCTACGAGGCAATCCATATTATAAATATTATCTAGTTCAAATTCTCCTATCATCATTTTATTATAATCGCTAATTATAGTATGCAAAAATACAAATAGGTTTTTGAATACCCAAATTTATGAGAGGTTAAAACAAAATAACTTTCTTTATGAATACTTCGGGTATTTTTTTATAAGTAATTAATAATCAATGAGTTATATGGTTTTGAATATTTCATATAACTAATCGATTATCATATATTTATCTTTTTTTAGCGTAAAACCGAAATAATCTATACCAAAAAACTAAAAAGAATAACCAAATTGGAATAAAAAGAAAATTATATTGTCCTATGTTTAATTGGTCTTTTGACCAAAAATATAAACCAAAAATCAGGTTAGTAAGGCAGGATAAAACTGTAAAAACAAATACAATAACTAAATTAAAGCTAAGGAAAAATGGTAAGGAAAAAGAGTCGTAAAAAAAAAGTCTTATAAATATTAATTGAAGAATTGTCAAACCAACCAATAAACCTAAATTTACTGAAAAAATATTTTCTATCATAGCAAGTTCACTATCAATTAGTTATATTATTTGGGGTAGATAATCTACATACTGCTAGACATTTTTAGTTTTCACGCTAAGACGCAAAATATTGACTATGAGATACTTACATTTCTTAGTTTCTTAGTGGTTTAAAAAATATCTAGTAGTATGAATAATCTGTGCAATATTTTTCTAATTACTTGACAATCAATGACTTATACTTTCAAATTAAAATTTATAAAATGCTAATAATCAGATATTTACATTTTTATTGCCCCATTTATTTACAGTAAGAAAATAGATTTTACTTTGGTTGGCATTTTGCGGTTTTCCAAATACAAAACCAAAGCCATTGTGTCGCTTACATATTGATTCATTGTTTAGGAAATTCATTTTGATAAATTGAAAATTCATCTTCTAAATGTTTTAATTCAACATTATCGACATCATTCAAAATATTGTTATGCAACACATATTCAAATTCTTGGGCAAATATTTCTGGTTCAAGATTCTTTTTGCGAATAAAAAATACAAATTCGGCAATTTGCTGCAGACTATCTTCTGATAAATCTTGAATACCTCTCAAAATCATTTCTTTAAATTCTAGTGAATGATTCATTGGCTTTATTTTTATTAAACCAAAATTATCAAAAAAATCGCTTAAAAGGAAATTAAAGGTTGAAGATTGCAGTAGTTTTTATCATCATTGTCTTTTAGAAAAAAAGGTTGAAAACTTTAAATCTTCAACCTTTTGACAATCAACCACTTACCCCTTCCTCACCTCAATCCCCAACTCTTTCAATTGCTTATCATCAATCGGCGAAGGTGATTTAATCATCACATCTCTGCCGGAATTATTTTTAGGGAAAGCAATAAAATCACGAATCGAATCTGCGCCACCAAATATCGAGCAAAGGCGGTCAAAACCAAAAGCAATTCCGCCGTGCGGGGGCGCACCAAACTCAAACGCATCCATCAAAAAGCCAAATTGAGCTTTGGCGTTTTCCGGCTCAAAACCTAAGATTCCCAACATTTTTTCTTGTAAAGGGCGTTGGTAAATTCGGATAGAGCCACCACCTACTTCTGTGCCGTTGATGACCATATCGTAGGCATTGGCGCGGATTTTTCCATAATCTTCAATATTTTCCAAATAAGCAATATCTTCAGGTTTGGGCGCGGTAAAAGGGTGGTGCATCGCATACCAGCGTCCGTCTTCTTCGCTATACTCCAACAAAGGAAAATCAATCACCCACAAAGCCGAAAACGTATTTTTATCCCGCAAACCCAAGCGATTGCCCATCTCGAGGCGCAATTCATTCAATTGTTTGCGCACTTTGTCGGTTTCGCCCGAAAGAATCAACATCAAGTCGCCGGGTTGGGCATTGAATCGCTCCGCCCATTTTTTCAAATCTTCTTCACTATAAAATTTATCTACCGAAGATTTTAAAGAACCATCTAAGTTATATCTCACATACACCAAGCCTTTTGCGCCAATTTGGGGGCGTTTGACAAAATCGGTCAATTCGTCCAGTTGTTTGCGGGTATATTCGCTACAGCCTTTGGCGCAAATGCCGACTACCAACTCTGCCGAGTCAAACACTGGAAAACCCCGTCCTTTTACAAGGTCTTCACTTCCCCCTTCGGGGGTTAGGGGGCAAAACTGCATTTCAAACCTCGTATCGGGTTTATCCGAGCCATACAAACGCATCGCATCATCATAGCGCATTCGAGGCAATTCAGGCAAATCAACAGCTTTTACTTCTTTGAATAAATAGCGGATCAAGCCCTCAAAAGTATTTAAAATATCTTCTTGGGTAATGAAAGACATCTCGCAGTCGATTTGGGTAAATTCGGGCTGGCGGTCGGCGCGCAAGTCTTCATCGCGGAAACATTTGACAATCTGATAATAACGGTCAAAGCCCGACACCATCAAAATTTGTTTGAAGGTCTGCGGTGATTGGGGTAAAGCATAAAACTCGCCTTGATTCAAACGCGAAGGCACGACAAAATCGCGTGCGCCTTCGGGTGTGGATTTAATCAAAACCGGCGTTTCTACCTCGATAAATGCTTGATTATCAAGATATTGTCGAGTGGCGCGCGCAACTTGATGGCGCAATTCCAAATTTTTGCGGACAATATTTCTTCTTAAATCCAAATAACGGTATTCCATTCTAAGGTCATCACCGCCATCGGTTTCGTCTTCAATGATAAAAGGCGTGGTTTTGGCGGCATTTAAAATTTCAAGGCTTTCGACCAAAATTTCAATCTCACCGGTGGGCAAATTAGGGTTTTTGGCGGTACGCTCAATCACTTTACCGGTGGCTTTGATGACAAATTCACGCCCAAGTTTGCGCATCATTTCTTGAGCATCAGTAGGCGTAACGCCCTCTTGGGCAATGAGTTGCGTGAGTCCGTAGCGGTCGCGCAAGTCCACAAAAGTCAGCCCGCCTTTGTCGCGGTTTTTTTGTACCCAACCGCAAAGCGTAACGGTTTTATTTATATCAGCGAGGCGCAACTCGCCGCAAGTATGAGTTCTAAGCATAAGATAATGATTGGATTCAATTTATTTTTGAATTTTCAAATTTCTGAATTTTCAAATTAAAATTAGGGTGCAAAAATAAGGAAAAAAGGAAATTTTTGAGAAGAAATTTGCAAACTAAACCTTATTCCTTCAAATATTTAAAAATCTCCGGCTCGGTTTGGCGGAAATAGTTGAGTTGTTCATCAGATAATAATAACCATTGCCAGTCATCTAACAAATATAACTGTAACTTTGAGTTTTGTTCTTTTAATAATTGATTAAAAAACTGCGGCAAACGATTGAATATTTCAAAACCCTGAGAATCAAAAGAATAAGA
Organism: Microscillaceae bacterium; assembly: GCA_025455045.1. Lineage (GTDB taxonomy): Bacteria > Bacteroidota > Bacteroidia > Cytophagales > Microscillaceae > JALONJ01. The sequence continues at coordinate 30,023 of JALONJ010000015.1, forward strand.
TTTGTCTAAGCACTTGATTATCAAACTATAGACAAAAGAATTTATGTCTGTATTATTTGCAATAGAATCAATGCCCAAAAAACCGGCTTTTTTCTCAAGTTTATAATCTTGAATTTTGATTAAACCCTTAGTTAATCGATCAATACCGGCAAAATTTTGCTTGATAGTTTCGTGAAAACTCAATTGGTCGAGACTATCACTATCCATTTCCCAACTATCAGGTATTCTTGGCTGAAAAATCGGAAATGGCAGATGATTAAACAAATACTCAGGCTTGTTGCGTATAATTTCAGTAATTACACTATCTATTTCATTATTAGATAGTTGTGTAATAATATTTTTTGAAATGTATGTATCAATTTTTTCTTTTAAATGCTTTCTTGTAAAATTTTTCGCAAAAAAATGGCTATAATTGAGCTGGTCAGGTTGAGGGCTTATCAGTTCGCCAAAGATATTGGTTTGTGAACTATCCAAAAGAATTAACCCCACTTTGGGTGGATCAAGGTGTTGAGGAAAATAAAACGGTTTCACCCAATAAAATCGCCTCAAATCTCCTCTATCTCGCAAAAAATCATTGACCAATTCCAATTCATTTTCTCTATGGTTATGTCTGATTAATTGATTATCTGGAACCGGCAAATAATAAATATTATCAGTTATAAATTGCTGATACTCAGCTTCTTGTATTTTTATTGAGACATAATCCACATACCTATAATCATCGTTAATTTTTTTGCCTTTGATTTTTAAATCTTTGTAGTCAAATTCCGGCAAAATTTCTTTTACTTTTTGGTAAAGCAAAGAATAAAAATCGAGAGGTTTTTGAGGAAAATTCTGGTAATCAATCACCAAAGCATTTTTACAATCTTTCAAAATATCTGCCCAATTGTGTAATGCATAATTTTGGTAGGAATTGATATATTTTTGATAGTTGATTTCAGAAACAATCTCATTTTTCCTCAAATCAGCCAATATTTTTAATTGAGCTTGTTTGACAATTGGATAATATTCATAAAAATCATTTCTTTCTATAATCAATCGGATAAAGTCGGTAGTAGTCCTAAAATCAACCCCTAAAACCTCATTATATACCTGATTATCAATTAATTGTATCTTTTTTAAGGCATTTAACAATTTTAAGATGTTAGGCTTTTTTCTTGGGTCTTTTTGTTGGATAGTCTGATTCACCGGAATTGTCTCGGGTAGGCTTGACAAAGGTGGATAAACCACCCATCCACCTCGGTCTTTTTCTCCTTTTTTGCGATAATTATCTAAGCAAATTCTTAGGATTCCGTTTTTCGTAAATGTAGGCGTATTAAAGCTAGTCCTTGCTCCAACAATCAAAATTTCCCCTAGCCTTTCTTCTGGGGCAAAGTTGATGGTTTCTATAAAATGTAATACATCCCAATTTTTCTCATCAATTAATGTAACTATCTGATTTTTAAAGGATCGAGTAATTATTTTTTCTTGGGCAAGGGTTGTGAAAATATTTTTTGCTTGTTCGATAGTGAATGTTTGGGCATTGCTAAACATTGTAATAAAAATAAAAAAGATTGAAGTTACATATTTTCTCATAATAGACTGATAATCAATTAGTTGTGGATTATTGTTTGAAAAACTCTAAAATGAATATTAAAATTAGCCCTCAAAAATCAAGAAAAAAAAGAATTTTTCCTTCTATGGAACAGGAATAAAATAAAGTAAACAAGTGAATTTATTAATTGATTGATAATCAATGTATTACATTAACGTGAATATTTTGAAACATATTAAAAAAGTACAAAAAATTGAAGTTTTAAAAAAAACAATCCAAAATCCCTCCAAGCCGTCATCCTGCGTGGAACTTTGTTAAATTGTTACCTCTTAGGGTTTTTCTGTAATTAATTGAAAATCAATGAATTGTGCTTCTCCCCCCTCTTTCGGAGGGGGTTGGGGGGAGGCTGAAAAAAGTCCACAAAGTTCCTTTCAGGATGACTTAGTTGTGTTTTTTATTGATTCAAAATTTATTTCACTAATTAATTGATTATCAGTATTTTATATT
>JALONJ010000302.1 GCA_025455045.1 Microscillaceae bacterium
CACGCAGGATGACGACTTGGGGGATTTTGGATTGTTTTTTTTAAAATTTAATTTTTTGTACTTTTTTAATATATTTCAAAATATTCACGTTAAAATAATCAAACTTTTCTAAAGTTAAATAGTGGTTTGGGTGGCTCTTTGGATAGGCTTTAACCAAATAAGCGTCTAAACCCTCGTTTTCAAGGCTAAAACTCCAAAACTTATCCAAATAGGGTTCTTGCGATTCGTAAATCTCAAAATCAAAGAAAGTTACTAAATCAATATCTTTAGGGTTTTCTTTTTGACTAATAAAACTTCCGTTAATCCATTGAGTAAAATTTCTGGTAACTCGGCTTTTAAAGCTCTCCAAATAGCGCAAATAATTGATAAACAGCCGTTTACGAGTAATTGAATTAGGAAAACCCAAAGTATTTTTCTAAAGTTACCAAATCACATTTTATTAATCCGATTGGCTCTAAAAAACCTTCTTGATTAAAGTTTAAATTCATTTACTTCTCAGTTTTTTAATATCAATATCATAGTCTTTCCACATTCCCGCCCAATCAAATATGCTTCCTTTGCCTTTGGTGGGTGGCTCGGGATTCTCAATTTCTTCTACCTCAAAACCATTCAACTCTAGTATTTTGATTGCTAAAGCAAGTTTTTCGGCGTTATCGGTTTTAATGATTAATTGCTTGGTCATTGTTAGTTAACAATTTTATCTAAATTACTGATTATCAATTAGTTACATTATTTTAGAAATTTTACTAAATCAAATTTACTCAAAAACCCTTAACCATCCAACGATTTTTGTCAAAGTGAATTATAAACCATTTGCTTATTCGAGCAAAACCGCTTATTATTGTTTTTGGCTTGGGCGTTTTTAATTGTTTTTGCCCAAATGACTGATAATCAACAATTTATAAAAAAACTCAAATCAATAAATCTCCAAATCAACAAATATGCTCACTATCTTAAAACCCCGAAATGCCCTCAATAAAGCATTTTTGAAAGTAAAACCGAACCGGATTGCGATTGAAACCTTCAAAAGTAATTTGATTCAATTGCTCGATAAAATCAATGAAAAAGAATCGGAGGAGTTTCATAAAAACCTGATTTCAGATTTTTTGAAAAAAACCTATTATGACCCCCAGCATTTTATCAATACCAAAGGGCGCAATGACTTGGTAATCCACAACGACAAAGATGCCAAAAGCACCGTAGGCGTAATTATTGAAGCCAAAAAGCCCACCAACCGAGCCGAAATGCTCAAAGCGGATAATATCAACGCCAAAGCCTTGCAAGAATTGGTGTTGTATTATTTGCGCGAGCGAATTACACATAAAAATCTGGAAATCAAGCACTTAATGGCAACCAATATTTATGAATGGTTTGTATTTGATGCCCAAATATTTGAAAAAGCCTTTGCCCAAGACAAAAACTTGGTCAAACAATTTACTGATTTTGAGGAAGGGCGATTGAGTAGCAAAAACACCGATTTTTTTTATAAGGAAATTGCCGAACCCGCCCTCGAGAAAGTCAAAAATGAACTGGTTTTTACCCATTTTGACATTCGAGAATATGACCAAATCTTAAGAAACAATGACCCGCAAGACGATAAGCAACTGATTGCGCTCTTTAAACTGCTTGCGCCCGAACACCTGTTAAAACTGCCGTTTGCCAATGACAGCAATAGTTTGGACAAGGCTTTTTATGCCGAACTGCTCCACATCATCGGCTTGACCGAAACCAAAGACGGCAGTAAAAAACTCATTGAGCGCAAACCCGCCGGAGAACGCAATGCCGGTTCTTTGTTGGAAAACGTGATTTCGCAATTGGATAGTCTGGACAAAATATCAAGGCTCGAAAAACCTAGCCAATACGGAGAAAATCAAGCAGAAAGGCTTTTTTCGGTCGGTTTGGAATTGGTGATTACTTGGGTCAATCGGATTTTGTTTCTCAAATTGTTGGAAGCCCAACTACTGACTTATCACAAAGGCAATAAGGAATACAGTTTTTTGAATTTAGACAAAATTCAAGGTTTTGATGACCTCAACAGCTTGTTTTTTGGGGTCTTAGCCCGCCTACCCGCCGAGCGCGAAGCCGATTTGCAAAAACTATTTGAAAAAGTTCCTTATTTGAATAGCTCATTGTTTGAACCGACCGAGCTTGAACATAATGCCTTGTTTATCAGTAACTTACGCGATGATAAAAAACTCCCGATTTTAGGCTCTACAGTTTTAAAAGACAATACCGGCAAGCGCAAAACCGGCGAAATGAAAGCCCTTGACTATTTGTTTGCCTTTTTGAACGCTTATGATTTTGCCAGCGAAGGCTCGGAAGAAATTCAAGAAGATAACAAAACTTTGATTAATGCTTCGGTCTTGGGTTTGATATTCGAGAAAATAAACGGTTACAAAGACGGCTCATTTTTTACGCCGGGTTTTATTACGATGTATATGTGCCGCGAAACTATCCGGCGGGCAGTTTTGACAAAGTTTCAAACTTTGCCCAAGTTTGCCCAAGTACGCGATTTTACGGATTTGTACAACAAAATTGATGATATAAAAGAAGCCAATGCGATAATCAATAACCTCAAAATTTGCGACCCCGCCGTAGGTTCGGGGCATTTTTTGGTATCGGCTCTCAATGAAATCATTGCAATCAAGAGCGACCTCAAAATATTGCAAGATAGGCAAGGGCGCAGGCTCAAAGAATACCAAATAGAAGTTGTGAATGATGAGCTAGTCCTAACGGACGAGGAAGGCAAATTATTTGAATATAACCCCAACAACCGCGAAAGCCAAAGGGTGCAAGAAACTTTGTTTCAAGAAAAGCAAACGATTATCGAAAACTGCTTGTTTGGCGTGGACATCAACCCTAACTCGGTCAAAATCTGCCGTTTGCGCCTCTGGATTGAATTATTGAAAAATGCGTATTACCGCCAAGCCCCACCCCAGCCCTCCCCGAAGGAGAGGGAGTTTTTTAGCTCTCCCCCTTCGGGGGAGTTGGAGGGGGCTGGATTGGAAACCCTCCCCAATATCGACATCAATATCAAATGTGGCAACTCCTTGATAAGTCGCTTCGCGCTGGATGCCGACCTGAAGCAAGCCCTCAAAAAAAGCAAATGGACAATTGATACTTACAAAGTAGCTGTACAAACCTACCGCAACGCTACTGACAAAGCCGAAAAACGCGAAATGGAAAGGCTGATTGCCGACATTAAGAGCGACTTTAGGAGTGAAATAACCAAAAATGACCCCAAACTCAAGAAACTCAATGCCAAAAGTGGGGAATTGTATAACCTACTCAACCAAACTCAATTATTTGCCGAAAGCGAAAAAGACAAAAAAGAACGCCTCAAAAAACAAAGCCAACTCGAAAAAGAGATTGAAGCCTTGAATAATGAAATAGAAGAAATCAAGAGCAATAAAATCTATGAAAATGCCTTCGAGTGGCGGTTTGAATTTCCTGAAGTATTGAATGAGGAAGGTGATTTTGTAGGTTTTGATGTGGTGATTGGGAATCCGCCTTATATTCCTTTGGAAGCATTTAATAATTCAGAAAGGAAGTTTTTAAAAGAAAAATACCTTCAATTGGAAAGAAAATATGAAAGTTCTGTTCCTTTTATTATTGATGGTCTTAAAATATTAAATTCTACTGGTTTACTCTCATATATTGCCCCTGTTACTTGGCAAACCGGCGAAAATTACCTGAAATTTAGAAAATATTTTTTTGATAATTTTGGGTTAAATAAAATAATAAATTTGCCCTTTGATATATTTGATGATGCCTATGTTGATACATCGTTATATTTTTTTACAAAGGAAAAAAATGAAAATTATCTTATATATTCCTTTGATAAAAAGGCTAAAGTTAAAAATTTATATGGTATAAATTTTTTAAGTTTTAAAATTTCGGAATTAAATAGTCCAGATTATAAAATTTTGTTTGATAAATCAATTCAAGATTTTTTTATATCTAATAAGAATAATTTTGTTGAACTTGGCATAATTACAAAATCAACGCAGGGACTTTCTGGAAGTCAATTCCCAAATTCTGAAAAAACAGATAATGATTTTAATTTTCCTTTTTTAGAAAAAGGAAATGTTTATAATTATACTCTTATAAAAGAAAGTATTTATTACACAGATTTGTCAAGTAAGAAGAATTTAATTCATTTTTATCAAGCTGAACCTAAAATCCTTATCAGAAGAATAATTAATAGGCAGGATAGATTATCTGTATCATACACAAACGAAAAATTAGTTTTCAAAAAAGATATAAATCCATTTATACCAATAGACCCAAATTTTGATGCTAAATATTTAACAGCAATTTTAGCTAGTAAATTGATTTCATATATTTACCTCCATTCATCATCAATTGCCTCAAAAGATGACTTTAGACAAACTACTCTAAATGAATTAAGAAAGCTTCTGATTCCTAAAATTTCATTAAATGAACAAAAACCAATAATAAATTTGGTTGAACAAATCCTCGACCTCAAAAAAACCAACCCCAACGCCGACACGAGTGCTTTAGAAAAAGAAATTGACCAATTGGTCTATGAATTATATGGCTTGACGGAGGAGGAAATCCGGCTGGTGGAGGGGAGCAACTAAATAGAAAAAATGATGCGCGAAGAAAAATATTCCCTTACAATATCACATATCAGCAAGCTATGTCTGCTGGCAGATTTTTATGATAAAAAAAGTGCCTTACGTGAAATGCGCGAATTTCTCGCCAAAATGGAGATGGGGCAATTTTACCCGCAAAATATCCAGAACTTAAAATTTTTGTGTCGAGTAAGTAATCTTGTTTTATCTACACAACATAATGAAGATGTTTTTTATCTTTTGCGGTATTTTTTCAATGTTTTTTTAGAAAAAAACTTTGATTATGATAAGGAATATAATTGGTATGAAATCAAATCAGTTTTGTTTTTTTGCCATTATCTAAGTGCCGCCAAAGACTTCAAAGATTTTAGCCAACGAATTCTTAATCCAATATTTCATCAAACAATTCAAAAATATCTCAAAGCTGATGTTTGCTTATGGCAAAAAAATGTTATGCAGAAAAAAACAACACCAATGCCTTAGAAAAAGAAATCGACCAATTGGTCTATGAATTATATGGCTTGACGGAGGAGGAAATCCGGCTGGTGGAGGGGGCTGAATAAAAAAAGCCCAAATTTTTAAGAATTTGGGCTTTTTGGGGTGTGGAGAATATCGGATTTTGACCAATTTTTGAAAAATTTAAGCTCAAAAATTTAACTATTCCAAGTATTCATTATCTTTGAATCAAAAGCAAAAATTTGCTTTTTGAATAGCAAATTACAAAACATTGCTAATCTAGGTTAGTGTAAATGTTTGTAATTTCAAGGCTATTTTTTAAGCCCAAATTTTTAGCTATTATCAGTAAAATAGCACCGCCAAAAAAAACATAAATCAGAAAATTTGTTTATTACTTCTTACCTAAATCGGAAATTATTTACTACAAATAGGTAATATTCTAAATCAATTATTCTTATTTAGACTAAATCTAAATAACTCATAATCAGTCTATTAAATCAATTCTTAAAAAGAAAATTTCCAATTTCCTATATATCGCAATTTTTTGCGGTAAGTTCATTGCGTGGGCGATTTTAAATTTTTCAGGCTTACCAAAAAGAGTAAATCTCTTTTTTTTCTCAGTTAAAACAGTACATAACTAATTGATAATCAATAATTTATAAATCTTATTTTTTTCTATTTTTCCACTCCCAAAAATATTTGTAATTCTTACCTGAAAGCGCGGTTTAAAAGCTACAAACATTTACGATAATTTGGATTAGTGAATAATTGTAAATATCTTTGCTACAAACTACAACAAACAATAATTAGTGAATGTTTGTAGTATGTCGCCCTTACTCTATTCCAACTTTTTGACTTATGAATATTGAAAAACAAACCGCGCAAGATACCCAACTTAGCCCCGCCCAAAGAACCGACAAAGTGTCGGTAGCTGAGGTAATGCAAATATTTCATACCTACCAATACAAGCCCCGCAATTACCCTAGCATTGTCAAGGCTTATCTAATCTTTTTGGCGCAAAAAGACTTAGCTATCAATCACATAAGCAAGGGCTTGTATCTGAGTATTTTGGACAATGAAAAACAGCCCAAAAACCTGAGCGCTTATCAAACACCACTCAATAAACTAATCAAGGAAGTAGCCCCCGCGCACCGGCTCATAGGCTTGAAAGTGTATATTGATGTCAAGCCCAAAACCATTATTGAAACGCAATTGGAGGCTTTATTTGAGCAATTTTTGACTTTTGCCAATAAAGTAAAGGGCGAAAGAACCAAAGACAATTACCGCAAATCATTCAAGGAATTTGCCAAGTATTGCCAAATCACAGAACTCAATTTTTTCAATGAAGCCTCCGTTTTGTTTTTTCGCAATCACTTACACAGGCGATTGCAAGAAAGTACATTCTCGATATTTTCGGCTAATGCCTATCTTGCGCCCTTGCGCCAATTTGCCAAGTACTTGGTTATCAATAGCGAAAAGGTTTTTCAGGGGTTTGAAAAATTGGAACGTGAACGCATAGAACGCGATTTGAACCGTATTTCACTCATAGCCAATATTGATAAGCCCGATAATACCGACTACCATAAAGATAGCCTTAGCCAAGAAGAAATAGCGCGTGTATTGGCACACACTACCGACCCCAAAGAACGGCTTATGATTGGTTTGATGTATTATACCGGTCTAAGAACTTTTGAGGTTTTGAACATCAAACAAAGCGATTTTAATTTCAAAGCTAAGGTTTTGAACGTGGTAGGCAAAGGCAATAAAAAAGCCGAAATTCCTTTAAATCATTGTTTAAATGCTATTGAAACCTTATTTAAAGACTATTTAAAAGCTACTAAAATCAAAAATAATGTTTTGTTTCCAACTATGAATAGCACTTCGCAAATTAGGAGCTTTGTTAATCGGATATTGAATGATTTAGACCTCAAAAAGAAAAAAAAGAAAGTATCTTGCCACTCATTCCGGCACTCATTAGCCCAAAACTTACTACTCAATGGCATACCTTTAGAAGCGGTGCAAAGCATTTTGAGGCACAACCAAATTAGTACTACCGAAATATATTTCAAGAAAATCCAAAATGAGCGACTAATCCAAATTCCCGAAAACACCCTTACTCTCTAAATAGAAAAACCGCCCTATCAAGGCGGTTTTTCATTTTACAAGATTTTAAAATAAAAAATAAAAAAAGTACAATTCCTTATTTATTGGCTGTTTTTATAAGCTATTGATTATCAATATTTTAAATGCTTTAATCAATTCCGGGAGTGATTTGTCCAGGACTTCAAAAAGTTATATTTTTAGCTTATTACTAAGCAATCTCTTTAGTAATTTTTTCAATATCATTCAAAAGCCCTAAATTTTTAGCTTTCAAGGCTTTTTGCGCTTCCAAGTATTCTAATTGAAACTCCAAAATATTAGTCAAAATTTCTTAGGAGCATGTTTTTTAGCGTTTGTCGACAAGGATTAAATTAATAGTACAAATATATCTAAAAAAGACAAAGTACGATTTGGCCCAAGTTTGTAAGTAAACTTTAAGTCAGAATTCAGTTCAAAGGTCGTACTTATTTGTCAGTTTCCTTCATCTCGAACG
>JALONJ010000303.1 GCA_025455045.1 Microscillaceae bacterium
TTATTTTTGAAACAATTGATTGTTTGTCAAAAAGAGTGCATTTTTGCATCATAACTAGCTCATTATCAATTGATTGCAAAAATATTCACGTTAATTTAGTTTATAGGAAAAAACAGAGACGTAGTCAATTGAGAACTATTTCGGACAGGAGAGCTTCTGGCTCTTCTACACATTTTTTAGGTTTTTCTTGAAAACATCCCTCTTTTTTCCATAAAGTGTACCTCAAACCTACTCTACTATTTTTGAAACTAACTGATAATCAATGTTTTACGAGTTAATAACCCCTTTAGGGGCAAAATCTTGGTAGAATTTTAATAACGAGATGGTTTTTTTAGCCCCTTTAGGAGCGAAATTCAGCATATTTCTGTTTTTTTTACCAATATATCGCCCCTAAAGGGGCTAAAATAAAAAATATAACTACCTGATTATCAATGACTTATAATTTTAGTAGGGTAGATCACCTCAAACCTAAGAGTTTTCTTTGTACGACTACATAAGCTTTCATTTTGATTCTGGTTCTTTCAAAAACGCATTAGTATAGGTCTTGTAAACTCCCTGTAGCCCGAACCGATGGAAAAGCCGATAAATAAAATTCGCCTCAAATGGCTATTCCCTTTTCTCGAGGTTTTGGTTTTACGTATGCGTCTCCGATTCATTCTCTAGCACATCATAGCCAGCAAAACTGGTAAGCTGTTTTTGGCTCGTAAAAAGCAGAAAACCATTGGTTTCGGCTACAATCGTAATCACAGTCAGGATACCTACCCCGTGAATAGAAGTCAAATATTGAAGTATTTTGAACAAGTCTGCATCTTCCTCTACGAGCTTGCCTATATTTTCCATCGTTTCGGTTTTTTGTTCGGCTAATAGGGTCAATATTTTCGCCAAATGTTCTCTGACAGTTTTTACCCTCTAGTAACTATGCCCTAGTGCGTATAATTGATTGCCCATTTGGGTAGTTTTTTTGCAAACTACAACAATGGCGGGTCAGGGTTCGCAGACGATGCAAACTCGGCGAAATCGGTTGCTATAAACGTAAGTTTTTGCTCAAACTTATTTTGGCTAAACCCGCCGCATCAATCTGATCATTTTTGCTTTTAAACCCTTCACTTTAAAAAAAAATCTTTGGCTTGCTTGGGCAGTACAATCACCACCTCCGCTTGTTGCTCGTAGAGAACCCAAGCCAAATTCTCGTGATAAATCCCCGTGGCTTCCAGCAAAAATTGCGGTTTTAGTGCCCCAGCTAATTTTCTACAGTACTTTTGAACCCATTGCCCAAAAGCCTCCCAACCCTTAGATTGGTTGGCAAAACCACTCGAGGCAATGATTTTGGTTTGTTTATGGGCTAACTTGAATCCTGACAGGTTTGAATCATCAGCGACTTAGCTCTTTGCCTTAAAATCCGCAATCCCACTTCCGAAATCCAAAAATCAGCTTACTCTTTCTTTCGGGTTTTGCTAGTTTTGGTTGGTTTTGCCTCAGTTTCAGTTTTGGTGGTTTTTGCTTTGGTTTTGGGTTCGGCTTTTGCCTTAACCTCAGCTTGGGGTTTGCTGTCCGATTTTGCCGCCGTTTTTACTTCATTGGAGGTTTCAACTTTGGTAGTTTTTTTGGTTTCTTTGGGTTTGGGCAGTCCTTGAATTTTGAGAACCACCACGCTCAAAGGCGGCAGATTAAGCACTAACGAGTGGGTGCGCCCGTGGAAAGGCTGGGCTTCAGTTTTTACTTTGCCGTTTTGGTGCATACCACTGCCACTGTATTTTTTATCATCGCTGTTAAAAATCTCTTGATAGGCTTGGGCTTCGGGTACACCTATGCGATAACCGGCGCGTACATTGGGGGTAAAATTGCAAACTACGACTACTGTATCTTCGGGCTTTTCGCCTTGACGGAGGTAAGCAATCACCGAGTTTTGAAAATCGTTCATATCAATCCACGAAAAACCTTCGGGAGCAAAGCCCAATTCATAAAGAGCTTTTTCGGATTTGTACAGCTTATTCAAATCTTGTACCGCCGACAACACGCCCCGATGATAGTCATAGTTCAACAAATCCCAATGCAATTGCCCATCGTGATTCCATTCGGTTGTTTGTCCAAACTCGCCCCCCATAAACAGTAGTTTTGCTCCCGGATGCGTAAACATATAGCTATACAAGACCCGCAAATTGGCAAATCTTTGCCATTCATCACCGGGCATTCGGCGCAAAATAGAGCCTTTGCCGTGTACTACTTCATCGTGCGAAAGTGGCAACATAAAGTTTTCGGTAAAGGCATACACCAAGCTAAAAGTAATCGTATTGTGATGATATTGGCGATAAATCGAGTCTTTGGAAAAATATTGCAGGGTATCGTGCATCCAGCCCATCATCCATTTCATACCAAAGCCCAAACCACCGGTAAACACCGGACGCGACACGCCCGCCCACGCCGTAGATTCTTCGGCAATGGTTTGCACATCGGGGAACTCTTTGTAAACCACTGAGTTCATTTCTTGCAAAAATGAGATAGTTTCCAGATTTTCGCGCCCGCCAAAAATATTCGGAATCCATTCGCCTTCTTTGCGCGAGTAATCCAAATAAAGCATTGAGGCTACAGCATCTACCCGCAAGCCATCTACGTGGTATTGGTCAAGCCAAAATATAGCATTGCTTATCAAAAATGCGCGGACTTCATTGCGTCCATAATTAAAAATAAAGCTATTCCAATCGGGGTGAAAGCCCTTGCGGGGGTCTTCGTGTTCGTAAAGGGCGGTGCCGTCAAAATTTGCCAAAGCAAAAGCATCAGTGGGGAAATGCGAAGGCACCCAATCCAAAATGACTCCGATTTCGGCTTCGTGAAATTTGTCAATCAAATATTTAAACTCTTGTGGAGTACCATAGCGCGAACTGGGGGCATAAAAACCCGTGCATTGATAACCCCAAGAACCAAAAAACGGATGTTCCATCACGGGCATCATCTCAACGTGCGTAAAACCCATCGCTTTGACATAAGCCACCAATTCATCAGCCATTTCGGTATAGTGAAATGAGCGATTGCCGTCGTCTAACTTGCGCCGCCACGAACCCAAGTGTACTTCATACACCGAGTAAGGTGATTTGAGCGAGTTGTGTTGGGCGCGTTTGTCGAGCCATTTTTTGTCTTGCCAAGTGTACTCGGTATCCCAGACCACCGAAGCGGTTTTGGGTGGCACTTCCCAAAGCTTGGCAAAGGGGTCGCCTTTTTCCAAAACTTGCCCGTAATTATTAGAATGAATTTTATATTTATACAAAGTTCCCTTGCCCAAATCAGGAATGAAGCCTTCCCAAATGCCCGAGCCGTCCCAACGTGAGCTTAGTTTATGTTCACCATCGCGCCAACCGTTGAACTCACCAATTACACTTACTTGACTGGCATTGGGAGCCCAAACGGCAAAATACACTCCATTTGTTCCCTCGACAGTTGTCAAGTGTGAACCCAATTTTTCGTAAAGGCGGTAATGTGTACCATTTTTGAACAAATAAATATCAAAATCGGTGAAGAGGCTATAGGCAATGACTTGTGGGGTTTTTGTTTCCATTGTTACAAAAGATTTGGAGAATGATTGACATTGACGGGCAAAAATACATTTTTTTGGTTGATTCGAGCATAAAATTGTTTTTTTTAAGCAATACTTTGCGAATAAGTAATCAATGAATGATGAAATGCGTTAGAGGGAGATTTTCATAAGTTAAATTTTAAGATTTAAAGTATTGATTATCAATTGATTACATAAAATATTTCAAACTTTTTTTAAAGTTTTACTAAGGAATTAGAGCCTGTTTTAAAATTATTTTGACCTATTTTTTTAAAAATTTTGGGTTTCAAAAATTCATTTTTTTATATCAAAATCTACGGTTTTTGGGCTACTATTTTGTAATTCATTAAAAATCAAGATATTAGGCAAATAAAACATTTGCCCTATACGTATGACTCCACAATCATTTAGTCTGGAGGGAAACCTCATCGACCTCTTTGCCCAGCAAATTTATCCGGCTAAAATCCAGATTATTGCCCAAAAAATCGCACAAATTGAGCCTTTGACGCATACCGACTCAAGCCATTTTATACTTCCCGGATTGATAGATGCCCACGTACATATTGAGAGTTCGATGCTTACACCGACCGAGTTTGCGCGCTTGGCGGTGGTTCACGGCACAGTGGCTACGGTATCTGACCCTCACGAAATCGCCAATGTACTGGGTATCAGAGGGGTAGAGTTTATGATAAAAAATGGCAAACAAGTGCCTTTCAAGTTCTTTTTTGGGGCACCTTCTTGTGTTCCGGCTACCATTTACGAAACCGCCGGTGCCGAAATCAACACGGAGGAGATAGAAACTTTATTAAAAATGCCCGAAATCAAATATTTGGCAGAAATGATGAACTACCCCGGCGTATTGAATCAATACCCAGTAGTGATGGAAAAACTGGCAATCGCCCAAAAATACCAAAAAGTAATTGACGGACACGCGCCTGGCTTGCGCGGCGAATTGGCAAAACAATATATCGCCGCCGGTATCAGCACCGACCACGAGTGTTTTACTGCCGAAGAAGCCTTGGACAAACTGCTTTATGGAATGAAAATCATTGTGCGCGAAGGCAGTGCCGCCAAAAACTTTGAGGCTTTGGCGCAATTGATTCCCGAATATTTCCGACAAATGATGTTTTGTTCGGACGACAAACACCCCGACGATTTGCTCGAAGGGCATATCGATAGTTTGGTCAAAAGAGCTTTAGCCAAAGGCTATGATTTATTCAAAGTCTTGCAAATGGCTTGCATCAATCCCGTTGAGCATTATGATTTAGAGGTTGGGCTTTTGCGCGTGGGTGATTGGGCAGATTTTATTGTGATTGATAACCCCTTGAATTTCAAGGTATTACAGACTTATATCAATGGTGAATTGGTAGCTCAGAATGGGCAAAGTCTATTGCCACATCTAAAAAGTACCCACCCCAATCATTTTACCATTTCGGCTCAACAACCGAGTGATTTTGCCATTTCGGCGCAAACCACCAAAATTAGGGTCATAAAAGCCCTTGATGGAGAGTTGATTACTCAGTCGTTTGTCCAGCCTATAGAGCCTCTCAATGGAATGGTAGTGGCTGATAATCAACAAGATATATTAAAAATGGCAGTAGTCAATCGCTATCACGCGCGCGCGCCGGTATGGGCATTTGTGCAAAATTTCGGCATACAAGGTGGAGCGATTGCCTCTTCGGTAGCCCACGACTCCCACAATATCATAGCCGTAGGCGATAGCGATGAAGCAATATGTGAAGCCGTCAATTTGTTGATTGAAGCCCAAGGGGGGATAGTGGCAGTAGTGGGCGAGCAAAAAATCTTGCTCCCTTTGCCCATTGCCGGATTGATGACCGATGAAGACGGCTATGAAGTAGCCCGACAATACATCAAACTAGACCAATTGACCAAAAAAATGGGCAGTAAATTGCGCGCGCCTTTTATGACCCTTTCTTTTATGGCATTGTTGGTGATTCCCGAATTAAAATTGAGTGATTTGGGGTTGTTTGATGGGCAAAATTTCCGATTTGTAGATTTATTTGTAAAATAACCAGCTTACACAATGGCTTTGCTCGCTTTTTGGATTGATGAATTAGCTTACTACTCTGAAAAAAATGTTGAGAACCTTTTTAGTCCTCAAAAAAATGATATTTCGAAAGTCAAAGTTTTTAAAAAACATTTTAAAATGATTTTCAAACAGGCTAGTGAGGAGTTTGTGGGCTAAAAAATCGGTAAATCTATTTTTTTTACAAAAAAATATTATTTTTAGCCAAAAATAAGGACTTAATTATATGAGCCAAACCGAAAAAAACCAAGAACCTTCGCTTCGCTATGCGTGGTATGTGGTCATTATCCTGATGATTGCCTATGTATCGTCTTTTGTCGACCGGCAAATTCTCAATTTATTGGTTGAGGACATCAAGCGCGATTTTAAAGTTACTGATACTCAAGTCAGTTTGTTGCAGGGTTTTAGCTTTGCCCTATTTTATACTACCTTGGGTATTCCGATTGGGCGATTGGCAGACAAATACAGTCGCAAGGGAATTATTGCCGTTGGGATAGCTTTGTGGAGTTTTATGACGGCTTTTTGTGGGATTGCCGCCAACTATTGGCAGTTATTGTTGGGTAGAATTGGGGTAGGCGTGGGCGAAGCCGCCCTCACTCCTCCGGCTTATTCAATGATTGCCGATTATTTTCCCAAAAACAAATTGGCTTTTGCGATGAGTGTTTACTCAATGGGTATTTATATTGGTTCGGGTTTGTCGTTGGTTTTGGGGGCTTTGGCTATTCAGTTGGCTACCATTCGTCCGGTGTGGACTTTGCCGGTGGTGGGGCAGGTTTTTTCGTGGCAATTGGTGTTTTTTATTGTTGGGTTGCCGGGTTTGTTGATTGCCTTGTGGATATACACCGTCAAAGAACCCGAACGCAAAGGCAAACTAATGGTCAAAGACACACAAGGCAACTTGGTGGCGGCACAAGTGAGCTTAAATGAGGTATTGAGCTATATTTGGGCAAATCGGGGAGCGTTTTTGGGTATTTCGTTGGGTATTGCGTTTATTTCATTGTCGGCTTATGCCGGAAGTGCGTGGATTCCGACTTATTTGCAAAGGGTCTTTGGCTGGACCAAAGTCCAAGCCGGTTTGTCGTATGGAATGGTGGTTACGATTTTTGCCACTTCGGGGGTGATAGCCGGAGGGCGCACCGCCGATGCTTGGCGCAAACGAGGTATGACCGATGGCAATATTCGGGTGTGTATGGTATCGGCAGTAGGGCTACTGTTTTTGGGAGGTTTGTACATTTTTATGCCTAGTCCGGGTTTGGCAATATTGTTTTTGGTTATTCCGGCATTTCTTTCGGCTTTTCCGATTGGGGCGGCGGCGGCGGCAGTGCAAGACATTATGCCCAATCAAATGCGGGGCTTGGCTTCTTCGGTGTATTTTTTGATTTTAAATTTGATTGCTTTGGGCTTTGGTCCAACGGCGGCGGCACTTTTGACCGATTATTTTTTCCAAAATCCCAAAATGGTCGGTTATTCTTTGTTGATTGTGGGCATTGTCAGCACCTCCATAGCCGCCGTGTGCTTGTGGGTGGCTCGCCAAAACTATCAATACAGCCTCGATTATTTGGAAAAATATATGAAACAACATTAAAAAACAATTTAACTATCAGGCTCTCAGCCATTGCCTGTGTCTTCACAGGCAATATTTCGCCATTGCCTGTGTCTTCACAGGCAATATTTCGCCATTGCCCGTGTCTTCACAGGCAATATTTCGCCATTGCCTGTGTCTTCACAGGCAATATTTCGCCATTGCCTGTGTCTTCACAGGCAATATTATTGCTATGAAATTATAAATCACTTAAATTCAGATTGATATGCTATTTCCATCAATGGAATTAGAAAAAATATATTTTTTCACTGCAACAATTTTGAATTGGCAAAAATTGCTTGCGCCGGATAAATACAAACAAATCATTGTGGATAGCCTCAAACACTTAGTCGATAAACAAAAAATAGCGGTTTATGCCTTCGTAATTATGCCTAATCATATTCATTTGATTTGGGAAATGTTGGAAAAGAATGGCAAAGAAATGCCTCACGCCAGTTTTATG
>JALONJ010000304.1 GCA_025455045.1 Microscillaceae bacterium
CATTTTTGACTCATCTTTCTTTTTTCTTGATAAAAAAGAAACAACGAAACCAAGCAACCCTACACTATCCTGAATTTTTGAACCGAAAGCCGAAAATTCACTTAGTCGCTTCGCTAAAGCTCCGCTTCAAAGTGAATTTTTACGACTTTTCACCCCGAAATTCTAGGGGTTTCGCTAAGGGCAATTTAATGAGAAATACATTTAAAGCATTGATTATCAATTATTTATGTATTTTGCTATTTTTATAAATGTAAAAGTTAAAATATCAAACTTTTATTTAATTATTTTACATTGGGGATTGCTGAAGTAGTATAACTTGTTGGCCGTGTCCGACTCTGGCGGATTATCAATCATTTTATAAATTATTTTTAGATAATCACTTGATTTTCAGATACTTGATCTATTATTCATCTCGAGGTTTAGGGGCTTAGAAATTCGGAACTAGAAACTTAAAGCTACCAAAAAAATCAATGTAACAAAAATTTATTTCGGGAAGGCAAAACTTTTGCATACAATTTGTGTGGTTAATATCAAAAAATTAGCAAACAAACAGACACTCATTAACTTTTATGTGGAGGCAAGCATTTCTTTGGTGTATATTGAACCTCATAGGCACATGTTTGTTTGCCCAATTCAAACCTATCAATGCTCAAGTACCGGCGGTCGCAAAGCTAGGGCTTCCACCCGAAAAAGCTATTTCCCAATACATTTGCGAAGTGTGGCAAAAAGATAAAGGCTTGCCCCAAAACAGCGTTTTTTCGCTTACCCAAAGCTCGGACGGCTATATGTGGATTGCCACTTATGAAGGAGTGGCGCGGTTTGATGGTATGATTTTTACCACGTATAATACCACCAATGTCCCCGAAATCAAAACCAGTGGTATGTGGGTGGTGTATGAAGACAGCCAAAAAAATGTATGGTTTGGCACCAACAACGGAGGATTGACACGCTTTAGTCAAGGTAAATTCAAAACCTTTGCCACCGAAGACGGTTTGCCCGGTAATACCATTACTGCCATAGTCGAAGACCGGCAAAAAAACCTCTGGATTGGTACTCGACAAGGTTTGGTATTGCGAAAAGACGGCAAATTTAAAGTTTTTACTACCCAAGATGGCTTGTCCAGCAAAGAAATCACGGCGTTGTATGTGGGCACTGACCAAACTTTGTGGATTGGCACGGCGCGTGGACTTACGGCGTACAAAGACGGAAAATTTGAAGATATAGGCAGAACCAAAATTATTTTTATCAACAAATCCATTACGAGCATTGCCGAAGACCAAAGTGGTAATTTATGGATTGCTACGCAAGGGGGCTTGGTACGGTGGAACTATGGGAGCAAAACCTTCAAAACTTTTAGAGTAGATGATGGATTGAGTGATGATTACATCAACAAAGTATATTGCGATAGCCGCGGCACGCTTTGGATAGGTACGCAAAGCGGAGGATTAATGCGGGTAATCGCGCCTTTTTTGAATGTTAATAAACCCCGATTTGACCGTTTTACAGTCAAAGAAGGTTTGAAAGCCAATAGTGTAAACGAAATATACGAAGACCACGAGGGCAATCTTTGGCTGGGCTTGAATCGCGGCGGCTTAAACTGCCTCAAAGACGGCAAATTTACCAATTATACGTCTCTGGAAGGCTTGACCGACAATGTAACCAATTGCATATACGAAGACCGCTCTGGTGGCTTGTGGGTTGGTACGGTAAGCGGAGGAGTGAGCTATTTTAAAAACGGAAAATTTAGCAATTTTACGGTTGAGAATGGCTTATCCAACAACTATATCCGCTCGATATGGCAAGACCGTAGTGGTAATATTTGGCTGGCAACTTACGGGGGCGGTTTGAATCAAATGGTTTTTGATGGCAAAAGCAATTTGCCCACTATTCGCATTTATACCACCAAAGATAGTTTGGTCAGCAATATTACTCGGGTGTTGCTGGAGAGCCGAGATGGAGCTTTGTGGATTGGCACTAAAAATGGCTTGAGCCGCTATAAAAACGGTAAGTTTAAAAACTATACGCGCCAAAACGGTTTGTCAGATAATTCTATTACGTGCTTGCTCGAGGATTCAAAAGGCAATATTTGGGCAGGTACAGACGGCGGCGGACTCAACTGCTTGCAAACCAATGGCTCAATTGTGGTATTTGACAACCAAGACGGACTGGCTAATAATCTGATTTTCAGTCTTTTAGAAGATAAAAACGGGGCGATTTGGGTGGGTACCAAAGGCGGATTGAGCCGCATCAAGGGCGCAAAAATCAATAACATTTATGCCAAAGACGGCTTGGCTCACGATGCCATTCATAGTTTGCTAGAAGATAACTGGGGCAGAATGTGGATGAGTTGCAACAGTGGGGTTTTTTGGGCAAAAAAAACCGATTTGGATTCATTTGTCGAGGCGCGACTCAACAAAATCATTTCTACCCTTTACCAAGAAGATGATGGAATGAAAAGTAGTGATTGTGCCGCCTCGGCTCAACCTACTGCCCTCAAAGACCGACTGGGAAATCTTTGGTATCCGACTACCGAAGGCATCACGATGCTCAACCCCAGCAATATCAAAACCAACGTGCGCAAGCCGCCTTTGGTTATCAAACGGGTAGTGGCTGATAATTTGGAATACAATATTCACGATAAACTCATTTTCAAACCCGGAACCAGTAAATTTGAAATTGATTTTGCTTCTTTGAGCTTTGTAGCTCCGCACAAAATCGTATATCGGTATCGGCTGAGTGGCGACAGTTATACCGAAGACTGGGTTACGACTATGAACCGCGAAGATGCTTTTTATACCAACCTTCCGCCCGGAAAGTATATTTTTGAAGTGCAAGGCAGCAACAACGACAATGTTTGGAACAAAGAAGGCGCAAAAGTTGAGTTTTATATTGAACCATTTTTTTACCAAACTTATTGGTTTTATTTATTTGTATTTTTATTGGTTTTGTCTTTGGGCTTTGCTATTTATTATTTGCGGATTCGGGCTTTGGAACGCCGCCAAAGAGCTTTGCAACAAGGCATTGACGAAAGTACCCAAAAAATTCGGCAGCAATACCACGAAATCAACCTGCAAGCCGAGGAGTTGAAAACCATCAACAACATCGTCCGCACCATTAATCAGGAAGTAAAATTTGAAAGTGTGTTGCAATCATTGCTCGACCAAGGCTTACTCTTGTTTCCGCAGTCTGACAAGGGCATATTTTTGGTTTACTCGCCCAGCGAAGAAATATTTCGGGTAGTTGCCTCGCACGGCTATGAAGATTTGACTTTTACCAAAAACGAATTTAGCTACGAGGAAGTCATCAGCTATTGTGAAACCGGTTTGAGTTTAGCCGAAGAATTATACAAACTTCAGCCGGCTATCAATCTTCGCCGTTTGTCGCCCAATTACAAGCCCAAATCTTCGCTGGCAATGCAAATTCGAATGAACGGTCACATCGATGGCGTTATATTTTTTGACAATGCCCACGGCTTTCAAGACGTGCAATTTGCGGATATTCAAAAACTTACGCGCTTCAAAGAACACGCCGTTTCGGCATTCACCAAAGCCAAAATTTTGCAAGAAATTGAAAGTAAAAATCAACAAATTGAAAATTCATTCAAAAAAATCTCCGATAGTATCCGTTACGCGCGCCGGATTCAAAGAGCCATTTTGACCGAAGAGAGCAAAATTGCCCCCTATTTCGAGGATTTTTTTGTGTTTTATGAACCCAAAGACATCGTAAGCGGCGATTTTTATTGGTTTGCCGAAACCCCACCCGAACCAATTTATGCCTTTGAGATGGTAGATGACCGGCGTACTTCGGTTTTTAAAGGCTTTGGCGACCCCAAGTACATCTTGGCGGCGGTAGATTGCACCGGTCACGGCGTACCCGGCGCATTTATGACCGTGATAGGCAATGACCTACTCAATGCCATTGTGATGGAAGATAAAATCAGCAAAGCCGACAAAATATTGACCAAGCTCGACCGCAATGTGCGCAACTACCTCAAACAAGAAGAGGAAGGCAGTCAGTCTAAAGACGGAATGGATATGGCAATGATTGTGATTAATGATTTGGATAGAAATATTGAGTTTGCCGGAGCTAAAAATCCCCTTTATTTTATCCGAAACGGCGAATTTTCAGAAATTTCGGCTTCCAAATTCCCCATTGGTGGGGCGCAAGTCGTGAGTGCCAAAAAAGTATTTCATTCCCACAAATTTGACTATGAAACCGGCGATATAATGTATCTTTTTTCCGATGGCTTTCACGACCAGTTTGGCGGCGAGCAAGACCGCAAGTTTGGCAGCAAACGCTTCCGCGAGCTACTCATTGGCATCAGTCATTTGCCGATGAGCGAACAAAAACAAATCTTGACCCAAGTTTTTCAGGAATGGAAAGGCAACAAAGCCCAAACCGATGATGTATTGGTAATCGGTGTGAAAATGAGTTGATTTTTCATAACAGTAGTTCGTGGAGTTTCTAGTTGGGGGCTAAGTAATTGAAAATCAAGCAATTAATAGAAATCTTATTAATTTTACAACTATTCCTACGGGTGCATTTCAAATTTACGCGTTTCTATTGCCTCACCCTGCCCTCTCCGAAGGAGAGGGTGATAGGTAGTAAATTTGAAATGCACCCATTCCTACTATGGATAAATGCCTGATTATCAATGAGTTATAAGATTTTTATTAAATTATAAAATCCTGATAATCAGATAGTTATAAAATAATTGTTCACCCGTATTTTTAACTCTTTGACAATCAATGAGTTATATATGTCAAAGTGGGAATTGATGGCAAGTCTCTATCGAGCAAATCCAATCTTTTGAAAATCCTGAAATAGGCAATCTTTTTTTAGATTTGGCGAAATAGATAATTGAAAACTTAGATTTAAAGAATCAAAATCAGTCATTAGTCCACGCCACGCTATTTTTAAAGAACAAGCCCAAAAACTTAATTTTGTACAGAAAGAAATTTTTTAGGCTAAGTTTTTATCAAAAACATCAATAATAGTCTTTAAGGCAATAAACATCAAGCCGCGCATATCTTCTTCCAGATCGGTTTCTTCTTCTATATCTTCATCTACGGTAGAAAGGAGGGCAAATTCAATCAAATCTCTTTGGGGATGTTCGTTGAGCAAAATTTCAGCGAAATGAGCAAAGCCCTCATCACTTTCTTCGGCTAGGTAGTTGAGCATTTCATCATTGGCTTCATCGGCTGAGTCAATTTGGATTTCATTGATTTCGGGCAATTTGGTATATTCTTGATTGATAATGTGCCAAATTTTAAGCCCTAAAATAAACAGCCACTCGCGGTCTTCTTCGGCAAACTCATCGCCGTAAATGCCAAGCAAATAAGCAACTACTGCCGGTTGTTCACGACTAAATTGTTCGACTAGGCTCTCAACCTGAGCATCGGACATATTGTCGATAGCTTCCGAATGGGCAACTATGTGGGGGTAGTTGATAGATTTCATTGTAAATAGATTTTTTGCTAATAAATTGATTATCAAAAATGAATAATAAAAAAACCGAAAGTAAAAAGTGTAATTTGTTGATAATCAATAGTTTAGGTGAAAATAAATTAATTTTTATTTTTTTTTAATAAGGAATAAGTAGCGGAAATATATTTAAGCCATTGATTATCAATTAGTTAAATAATATTTTACCAAACTTTTGAATTTAAAAATAAATATTAATCTTGAAAATTAAAATGATGCGAAAATAATGCTTATCGGTCAGGGTATTTCTCGACTTGGCTAAAGGCTTGATAATCAGAATTTTAGATTTTTGAGTAAAATGCTAAATGCTTGATAATCAATTACTTATATAATTTCTTTAAATTTTATGCGTTTTTTGCTTTGCCGATAAAAATACATTGCCCAAAATATACACTTTGGTGATGCTTCTATTTTTGGATTAAGTATTTGAAAATCAAGTAATTAATTAAAAAAAATAAATTTCTAACACCTTTGCAGCAATACGATTGGGCAGTGTGCCGTAGTCCAAGGGTGAGCCTTAAGTGGGCTATTACTCGCTCTCGACTCCTAAAACTCAATGCGTTTTAGGATATTTCTCGACTGAAAAAATGGCTTTCAATCCCGTCAAAAGTTCGCTTTTTTGCCTTTCCGACAAGGTTTGTAAAGACAACTCGTAGCGTTTGTCCTGGTCTTCAATCAAGCGAGTCTCGTTTATCATCGCCCCGCGCAAAATTTTGACTTGATTTTCTGCTTCAAATTTCTCGATAAAAGTCAAAAATTTATCTTCTCGCTTTTGATTAATGCTTACAGGAAT
This sequence comes from Microscillaceae bacterium, assembly GCA_025455045.1. GTDB lineage: Bacteria > Bacteroidota > Bacteroidia > Cytophagales > Microscillaceae > JALONJ01. Next base: position 6,278 of record JALONJ010000304.1, read on the forward strand.
ACAATGCACCCAAAGCGTATTTTGTGAAGTGTGTAAGTTTAAAACCCAGCCGACTTTGACCAATGTATAAGCCTTGTGATTCATAAGCTCTTGAGTACGCTCATAAAATGTAATTGCTTGATTATCAGTAAGTTGCATTAAATCAAAATAAATTGCTCGTTCACCTTCTTTGCCCCAATAGAGGGTTTCGTAGGCTAATTTTTTTCGGTTTTTTTTCTGAAATTTCTTAATATGCTCGTGCAATGCGGTGTAGGCTTTTTGGTCAATACCACAACACGCACTGCCAAACAGTACATAAAAGCTAAATAGTTGATAATCAGATTTTGGCTGATTTTGCGCCTCCGATGGGCTATGCCAAAAAGCAAAAGAAGCCCACAAAAACCAACATTGTTTTTTCATAAATTAGATGGTGATTTATATTGCATAATCGATTGATAATCAATTGCTTAATGGCTTTTATCTCAAAGCAAATACTTCGCAGGCTTGCGCAAAATGCCTTTGCTCGTGGGTAACGATAATTTCAAAGGCAGTCTCGAGTTTGTACACAATATTCCGATTAGCTGGCGAAGAAATTACTGTTCCTTTTTTAATTAAATCGGCAGAATTTTTAATCCATTCTTTCAGTTCTGCCTGATGTTTTTGAAATCTAGGCAAAATATCGTCATTTATATTGCTTTGGCTTGGTTTCCAAATTTCAAAAGTTTTAATTTTCTTTTTTCTATCCGCTTGTACGGCTTTTAAGACCGTATCACCCAAAAAATTTACTAAAAACTTCCACCGAGCCATCCAAGGCAATTGATATGTGCCTTTGCGCAGTTGTTCAAAAGTAGGATAGTATGATTCATTAATGACAATCAAATGCTCAATGTTTTGAGCAATACTCCAAGTGTCGGCACTGGCTTTCCAATTCAATTCATCGGAGCTTAAAGAACCAAATTTATTTAAAAAATCATCGGTAGTCTGGTCGATTCTAGTGAGCCAATTATCCATTAGTAATGAAAAATTTAGAGATAAAACCTGATTTTAATATCACAAAAAAATGCGCCCTACGCAAGTTTAATTTGCCGCCATTTCAATTTCTTAGCCCTTGCCCGTAGAAACATCGGCAAGTTTATGCAGCCTAAGCGAAAGTTCTAAATTAGTTATTTGATTAGGAATAAATACAAAATCAAGTAAAATTTTAAAAAACATAATTAATTTGTTGTTATTAAATGATATTTAACTTATTGGTAATCAAATATTTAAGCGTTATTTATTTACAAAAGGGCTATCCTTGATTTTATAGCAAATGGGGGCTTTGGTGAAAAAACTTAAGCTAAATTTTGCTTTTCGTCTTTGAGATAAATACCTGATTA
>JALONJ010000305.1 GCA_025455045.1 Microscillaceae bacterium
CCGAAGTTTATAAATATCTGAAAATCAAGCAATTAGCTATAAATGCTCGCCCACATTACACTTCTCACTCCTCATTTCTCACTCCTCTTTATAGAGCTTTGCCGAAGTTTATAAATATCTGAAAATCAAGCAATTAGCTATAAATGCTCGCCCACATTACACTCCTTGCCCCTCACTCTTCTCGATGCTGACCTTCCAAAAAGCATTTGCGACAGCGCGCTTCATAGGCATCGGTTTCGCCCAACAAAACTTGCTCTTTGGCAGCTACCAAACGGTACGAAAAATTGGCTACTCCGCCACACTGCATACAAATTGCGTGGACTTTGGTGATAAACTCGGCTACTGCCATCAAATTGGGCATAAAACCAAAGGGCATACCCCGATAATCCATATCCAAACCGGCTACAATCACCCTTACCCCACTATTGGCTAGGCAGGTGCATACCTCAATAATGCCTTCATCAAAAAACTGTACTTCATCAATGCCCACTACGGTAGCCGTGCCTACCCGCGCCAATATCTCCTGCGAAGACTCTACCGGCACCGAGTAAATAGCATTGGCATTGTGCGAAATGACGTGCTTAGAATGATAGCGGTTGTCCATACTGGGTTTGAAAATGGCAACTTCTTGTTTGGCAATTTTGGCGCGATTTACCCTGCGAATCAACTCTTCGGTCTTGCCTGAAAACATACAGCCACAAATTACCTCAAGCCAACCGGCTTGGTGCTTGGGGTTAGCCCGCAAATTAGGTTCGATAAACATATTTTTTTTAAGCCTGCAAATAATTTTTAAATCTTCTAAATAAAATTCATAACTTGTTGATAATCAAGTATTTAGTTTTAAAAATTATTTTATTCAATGTATTTTTTTGATGTAAATGCCGACAAAATTAAAGACAATTCTCGGTATTTTAAAAAAAATACTTGACTTGAGTCGAATTTATTGTTTACTTGTGAGCCTAAAACTAGAGTAATCGGTAAGCGAGTATTTGTTACCCAAATTTTAATTTTGTAAAACAATATTCGATTTTTTTGTAAAAATTCTTACTTTTGTGTGTTTTTAAGAAAAAAAGTATAAAAAATATTTCAGGTACTTCATTGTAATATCAATTATATCCAAATAATTATTGCTTTTTTTCAATAAATAAAGAATAAATTTGCTGAAATATAGATTTTATTAAAATTATAGCCTTACACGAAAATTAATTTGTTAGGTTGCCTTTTGATTTGCTAAATGAAAAAAATTGTGTAATAATTGCAAGATTAAATCCAAAATTTTCAATTTTTTTAAAAAAATAGAATCTCAGTAGAGAGTATTTTAGCTTATATTCTTAAAGAAATTCTTACCTTTGACAATAAATTATAAAACGACATGAGACAATTGAAACTATTTTTTATCGGTTTGTTATGCCTATCGCTGTGGAGTCATTATGCGATTGCCCAGCCCTCCGCGCGTACCGAAGGCTATTGGTCGATAGGCGCGCAATTGAATGCCTTTAATTATTTTGGTGATTTGAATCCCTTGCACCAATACACTGGTACTCGGATTGACTTTACCCGTCCTAACTTTTCTATCAATGTCTCACGCAAGCTCAACCATCGTTGGCATTTGCGGGGAGCGTTGGGTTATGGACGCTTGAAAGGTGATGACTACAACCCCAATTCATTAAAAAACCTCAATGACAACGACCGTATCGGACGCTATGGACGCAACCTCAGCTTCCGCAACGATGTGATTGAGTTGAGTTTTGTGGCTCAATACGATATTTTCAAAAGTACCGGACGTTTTTATCGTCGTCGTTATATCAACCCATACTTATTTGCCGGAATTGCTTTGGCATATCACAACCCCAAAGCTAGGGTTGCCGCCGATTACAATGGACCCGAAGCGGGCGATTATGTAGCCCTCCGCCCCCTAAGTACCGAAGGTCAAGGCTTGCCGGGCTATGCCAAAAAATACTCTTTGTTCCAACCGGCTATTCCGATTGGGGCAGGGGTCAAGTTTCGCCTGACCGACCGATTGGATTTTGGTGTAGAAATGGGCTTCCGCATTTTATTTACCGACCATATTGATGATGTAAGTGGGAGATACGCCTTCATTGAAGATTTACGTACTCAAGTAGGCCCTCTTTCAGCCAAAATGGCTGACCGTTCAGCAGAAAGATTTGCCGTAAACACTGGTGATGATCGCTTTGCCGGAGTAGATCCCAAAGTTTTGTCGTTGGTAGGAGGTATAACCAATCAGTATCCCATCAACCCCGATAATTTAACCAATGGTGGAGTAGTTACAGTCCCAGGATTTGAACGCCGGGCTGGATACGGGGCTTATGGTACAGTGCGCGGCAATGGCAATCGCAAAGGTTCTAATGGTTTTAATCAAAATGATTTGTACCTCGTAACCGGATTCCATTTGAATTATATTTTGACTACTCGTCGCCACCCACGTTACAAAGTGAATTAATTAATAGCCTAGCAGACAATTGTTTGCGTGCTTACTGTTTATATATAAAAAAATTGACCATTTAAAAATCAGAATAACTTCCGGGAGTTATGAAAAAATACTCTATATTAACTTTTTTACTTACAATTTGGCTTTCTGCTCAGGTATTTGCCCAATCCGGCGACAAGGCTTTGGCGCGGATGAACCGAGATGCCCAAAACACAATGCGTTATAAAGAATACGCAACCGCCATCAATATTTATGACCAATTGCTCAAGGCAAAGCCTGAAGACTTGGAATATAACTATCAAATGGGAGTTTGCTACCTCAATTCACAAAAACGCAAAGAGTCGCTCAAATACTTCCAAAAAGTATATGATGCCAACCCCAATTACAATCCTACCTTGGAAATGATGATGGGGCAGGCAAAACATTATCAAGGCAACTTTGCCGAAGCCAAAGACCATTATGCCAAAGCTAAAACCAACCTTGAAAAATACAAGGGTGAATTAGCTGCCGCCAAAATGAAGAAAAAAGAACGCGCCAAGAAAATCGCCGAAACCGAAGACCTTATCAAAAGTTGTGATAAGAAGATTCAAGAGTGCGAGGTCGGTATGAAACTCGTTGCCGAGCCTATCAACGCCAATGTTGAGAACTTAGGTTCAGGAGTCAATACCCAATACCCTGAATATACGCCGCTCATTCCTAAAGATACTTCATTTCTAGTGTTCACCTCACGCCGCGAAGGTGGCGTAGGCAACAAAAAAGATTGGCAAGATGATATGTATTTTGAAGATATTTATCAAGCCAAACCTAGCAACAATACTTGGGGTAGTTCACAATCGCTGAATGTAAACAAGAAATTTCACGATGCCGCCGCCGAAATTTCCTCAGATGGCAAAACTATGTTTTTGTATCGTGATGACCCCAAAACCAAGGGCGATTTGTATGTAACCCAATTTGATGCCGCCACCAATCAATGGGGCGAAGCCAAAAAATTGAACTCTAATATCAATACTAAATACCAAGAAACTGCCCTTGCCTTATCTACTGATGGCAATACGATGTATTTTGCCAGCGACCGCCCGGGTGGAACAGGTGGCTTGGATATTTATATGAGTAAAAAAGAGGCAAATGGTGATTGGGGACCGGCAACCAATCTTGGCTCACCTATCAATACTTCGTATGATGATGATGCACCGTTCTTGTCTTTTGATGGTAAAACCCTTTACTTCAGTTCTAAAGGACACAATAATATGGGTGGTTATGATATTTTCAAATCGGAGCAAAACGGCGACAAATGGAGCGAACCCAAAAATATGGGTACACCTATCAACGGAGCCGACGATGATGTGCATTTGGTCTTGACCGAAGACAACAAAACCGGTTTTTATGTATCGGCTGATGAGTCGGGCTATGGTGATAAAGATATTTATACCCTGACTGCGCCCAAATTGTCTTTATTGAAATTGGACAAAACCGGTCTGAAAATTACACCTCCGGGCTTATTGGCAATTGATAGCCTTAAAGAACGCCGCAAAATCGATTTCGAGTTTTTGGTCTTGTATGATTTTGACCGTAGCAATTTGCGTCCGGCTTCCAAAGAGTCTTGCGATAGATTGATTAAATACTTGGAAAGAAATCCAGACATTCGCATTGAAGTAAGTGGACATACTTGCGATATTGGCACTAAACAATACAACCAAGTGCTGTCGGTAGCCCGCGCGCGCGCCGTTGCCAATTATTTGATTGAAAGAGGCGTAGATGCCAACCGCATTGATGTAAAGGGCTACAATTTTGAAAAACCCAAAGAACCGAATACTTCTAACGAAAATCGGATGCGAAACCGCCGAGCCGAGTTTGAAGTCAAAGAATAATTGTTTCATCAGATAAAAAAATCAAAAAAAGGCGATTCACTGAATCGCCTTTTTTTATTTTCCTGATAGCCAAATTAGATTTCAACCCCAGTCCACCAAAGAAGTCATAGCTACTCTACAACCAGGGTTTAAATATTTTCACACAATTTCCATTTGAAACTTACATTCCTTTTTTGGATATAAAATCCAATTTTGGGAAAAATCCCTATCAGTTCTTACAGTTTGGTATAAACGTCTGGCTTATAAATCATTTCATAACTAATTGATTATCAGATATTTATGATATTTTATTCAAAATCACCTTCGGCTTGGCATCAATTGTGAAAATATAGAAGCATACCAAACACAGAGATTTATCACTTTTGTAATAAATCCACTTAGCAAGAAAAATTTTAAAAATAATATTCACAAACAAACATTTACAAATTAATCGTATGAAATACGCTTTTTATTCCCTCTTTGCTTTATTACTATTTGTGGTAGTATCTTGTCAAAAAACTAATGATTTGCTCCCTGCCGAAGAAGATGCTTTTGTATCCGAAGAAAGCCTTGAGAAAACTGCCCCCGAAGGTTGTGGTGGCGAAACTCGCTTGCCTTTGGTAGATGCCAACAATGTAAGAGTCGGACGCTTGTTGTTTTACAATGACTATGACAATTTGGTAGTTCACTTTATCTTAGATGCCGAATACCGCTTAGAAAAAACCTTTTTGTTTGCCGGTGATTGCGCCTCCAAACCTACATTAGCTAGTAGTTTTCCTTTACAAAATACTTTCAGCCCGCGCATTCGTTCTTATACCTACACCATTCCTTTGAAAAACTTGCCTAAATGTCTTTGCATTTCGGCTTATGCGGAAGTTGCCAAAATTGATTTGAATACTCGTCGGGTAGTAGGTAGAACTAATGTATGGGCAAAAGCTGCTAATTATTCACACCGTCATTGTGTTACCGATTGCAGCCGTCCTTGCGAAATTGCTCATCGCTCTCAAACTCAAGGGGGCTGGGGTTCAACTCCCAACGGTGGCAACCCCGGAGCTTATTTGCACGCCAACTTTGCCTCAGTGGGTAGCATCACCATCGGAAATACTTGTGGTTTTACGGCAACATTCAACACTGCCCAAGCTATCACTGACTTCCTACCCCAAGGTGGAACAGCCCAGGCTTTAGGTTTTAATTCGGTCAATCCTACTACGGTTACGGGTGGCAAACAAAACAACGTATTTGCCGGTCAAGTATTAGCTCTCTCGATTTCAGTAGCTTTGGACAATGCTGTACCTAGTTTTAGTCCTTCTAGTACTCCTTTGGTGGACTTGGTAGTAGGCGATGAGAACAGTGTTTTTTATGGTAAATCAGTGGGTCAAATTTTGAACTGGGCTAACTTAGCCATCGCCGGATGTACCAGCCCTTATGCTATCAGCGATTTGAACGATGTGGTTGATGCCATCAACAACAACTTTGTGGACGGAACTAAAAATTTAGGTTTCTTGGTTTGTGCCAAAGATATTAAAAAATAAGTTTTAAAATAAAACCTCAAAAAGCCTCTCAATTGATATTGAGGGGCTTTTTGTTTTTTCAACCTCTTGAGGGCGAAATTTTTGGATAAATTGAAGAAGATGCAGTTACAAGTTTTCAATTGAGAAATGTTGGCAAAGTTATCTAAATAATAAAAATGATTCTTTGCCCATTTTGAGCAAATTCTAGCTTTATTCTAAGCCTAAACTCATTTACACGGGCAGGCGCGACAGCCTGCGTTACAATTTTCCTGAAAGTAGTAAAGTGGCAGAAAATTTATATAACTAATTGATTATCAGGCTATTAAATATTTAAGATTTTATATCAAAAATTGTATTTGCGTATTTATTATCAACCTAAAAATCAATCCATAACCCAAAAAAACTTGCAACTTGCCACAAAATTGCGAAATTTGCAAAAATCTGGGCTACCAATGAAACACTTGTTAGGAATCAAAGACGTATCACTTGCCGAAATTCAGCAAATTTTGGACACTGCTACCAATTTTAAAGAAGTAATCAATCGCCCCATCAAAAAAGTACCCTCCCTGCGCGATATTACGATTGCCAATGTTTTTTTTGAAAATTCTACCCGTACGCGCCTCTCGTTTGAGCTGGCACAAAAGCGGCTTTCGGCTGATGTAATCAATTTTTCGGCATCGGGTAGCTCCGTCAAAAAAGGTGAAACCTTGCTCGATACTGTCAATAATATTTTGGCAATGAAGGTTGATATGATTGTGATGCGCCACTCAAGCGTGGGCGCACCCCATTTTTTAGCCAAACATATCAAAGCCCAAATTGTAAATGCCGGCGATGGCACTCACGAACACCCTACTCAAGCCTTGCTCGACTCGTTTTCAATCCGCGAAAAACTAGGCGACCTCGCCGGCCGCAAAATTGCTATCATTGGCGATATATTGCACTCAAGAGTAGCTCTGTCCGATATTTTGGCTTTTCAAAAACTAGGTGCTGAAGTAATGGTTTGCGGACCTATCACTCTTATACCGCGCTATATCAGTCAATTGGGCGTAAAAGTAGAACTCGATGTGCAAAAGGCTTTGGCTTGGTGCGAAGTAGCCAATGTATTGCGGATTCAGCTTGAGCGTCAGCAAATCAAATACTTTCCTTCCTTGCGCGAATATACTTTGTATTATGGCATCAACAAGGCGATGCTCGATAGATTGGATAAGCCCATTGTATTGATGCACCCCGGACCTATCAATCGCGGCATTGAACTAGCCAGCGATGCCGCCGACTCCGAACACTCGATTATTCTTGACCAAGTTGAGAATGGCGTGGCGGTCCGAATGGCAGTTTTGTATGAATTGGCTAATCAAAATAGCTAAGTAATGACTTAATTATAAGATGTGCTGATGTGCTAATGTAATAGATTGATTATCAATTAATTAATAAATTCAATTGTTTACTTTATTTTATTCTTGTTCCTAAGGAAGGAATAGTGAATAATGTAAAAATGAATAATTTTGCAATTGCCGGAAAATCCACCAGAGGTGGACACGTCAGTAGGGAATCAAAAAAACATTGTACGCATTATTTTTTTCTTGTTCCTAATGAAAGTTTTTAATGCTGGTAGTATTGGTTATTTTAACGTGAATATTTTAAAACATATTAAAAAAGTACAAAAAATGAAATATTTGAAAATAACCCAACTCATCTCCCCACTCGTCATCCTGAGTGGAACTTTGTTAAATTTTTACCTCTTAGATTTTTTCTGTAATTAATTGAAAATCAATAAATTATGTTTTATTTAAAGGCTCAAAAAGTCCACAAAGT
>JALONJ010000306.1 GCA_025455045.1 Microscillaceae bacterium
TTCATTTTGCTTGGTAATGTTCAGAATCACTGAAAAGCGAGAGCTTTTCAGAATTCAATGGAATTGCCTTCGGCAATTCCTGAAAAGTAGCGAAGATTCGTTGATGATTATTGAAGCAAAATTGCCGACTCCTCAAAAAAAGCCGATTTACGCTTTTTTTCTTCGCGGATTCGGTTGATTTTCTCCCGAAATTTATTGGCGGCATCCAAATGTTTTTCGTAAGCTTGGCGAACTACCTGAAGTACAATTACGGCTTTTTGGGCATTTTCGCGTCTCTATAGTTCATTTGAATTCAAGCCGATTTCCACAATTCATCGCTAATCTCAAGCGCAAAGTCGGGCAAGAGCCTAGCTGTCATTTTCAAAATGCGATTATTGGTCGTATTATATCATTATTCCGGCAGTTTTTTGTTTTTTATCATATCCCAAGAATTTATGGAGTCTTAACTTGGCATTGCCCGATTGCCTGTGTACTATGAATTTTTGCGTCAGACAAATAACAAAAAAAGAATGCCCAAAATAATTGCCCCAATTGTAGCCACAATCGGTACAATAAACTTGGTATCACCCCCACGAATATTTACTTCAATATTGCCTGAGCCGGTCTCGAACTTTTGATGAACAGTATAAAACTTTCGGTTGGCATCTAAAGACCGCAAATGGTCTTGGGCTACCGCCATATCGTGTTCGGCAACTTTGGACTGAAGGACTTTTTCCTTTTTGAGTTTATCAATATCTATGTCATTTTGGAGTTTTTTCTCGATGTACTCCGATTGTTTATCATCGGGCAAAAGATAAAAAAATTCGGGCAAAAATTCTTCATTCTCAATCTTTTGCAGTTTGTTTTGCGGGTTGTTTTTGTCTTCTTCCATATAGTATGTTGAGTTTTATGAGTTCAAATTAGTAATTATTTTTGAAAAAATAACAACATTAGCCAGAAAAAAAACGACATAGCTGTTGCTAATAGAATAACCACCGTTTGCAAGCTCGCCCGATTCCAATTACGCGCATTGGGCAATAAATCATTGTTTATCCGAATCGACAGTTGCCCGCCCTTGCCTGCCAATGCGGTTTGTAAGTTGATGATATGATGCTTGGTAATTGGGTCGGGCTGGTATTGCCGAATTATTTGCGACAACTCGCGCGTTTTCAATTGCTGATTAATTTCACCAATTTCATTTTTCTTTTGGTTCAAGAGCAGTTCTTGTATTATATAATCTTCCAAAAAAGGTTGAAAAATCCCACCCAAAAGCGGGCGGGCAATGAATCCGGGGTCAAATTGGGGTTTAAAAATTATTTTTTTGTTCCCCAAGTTCAAGTTGAGCGATATATCCAATAAGTCAATTTGGTAAACACACTCATAATCTATCCATTTTTGGGCTTCTAACTCATTGGTTATCAGGCGAATATCTTGATTCACTGCCTCAAACGAATCGCGCAATTGTAATCGAACCAAATATTGAAAAGCTCGAATCATTACTTTTAAATCTTCAGTAGTATAACTATTTTCGGCATACCATTCCGACTCAAAATGGCACAAATCTTCATTAGCCTCCCACAATTGTTGATAGACAAAGGAGAGATTTTTGAGCGAAATTTTGCTTTGGGGTGGATACTTTGAAAATTGGGCAACTTTTGCCAATAGCTCATATTTGAGCAAGTGAAATTTAGCTTCAGCGTTTACAAACTTGGGAATGGCTTGGCAAATGCGCGTTTGCACGAGCGGGGGCATAGGAGTCAAATGGGTTTTCCATTTCCAAAAATTGGCTTGGAAATAGCCCAAAATTGTAGTCTGATGCAAATGTTCTATCAAATAAGCCAAGCGAGTGCGGCTAAATTCGTCCAAAGCATAATACTGCTCCAAAGCCAAATCTAGGGCTTTTTGGCGATAAAGCGTTGCGAATTGGGGCTGAAAGCCCAGAGAGCAATGCGAGTCCAAGGTCTGTTTTTTTTAACTAATTGATTATGAGATAATTATGTATTCAGTAGGGAATTGCAAAATTATAATACACTTAGCTATCTTATGATCTGTTTTAAAATTTCATAAATTCTTTAAACAGCATTTTATATCTTTTAAAACAACATTTTTGAATCTTAAAGAGTAATTTTTTAAACGCAAAATAGGGGCTAAGGTTGGTAAATTGTTAGTTTTTTTGTGGGTAGTCTATTCAATTTTAAACAAAAATATAACTCATTGATTATCAATTAGTTACATAAAATTTGTGAAATTTTTATAAATTTAGGAATGAGGTTGAGTTGTGAGCCGATTTCCTTGTATAAAAATCTACCAGCCAAATTATTTCCAACCCAAAATATGTTAAAAAATCAAAAATCAGGCAACCTAAAGTCGGTCTTGTTGCGTGAGTTTGCTAAATAACAAAGTTTTTTGTAATTTAGTATTCATTTTAAAAGAAACTATGAAAGCCATCTACTTTATTATATTGTTGCTCACAATTATAACCCAAGGTATTAGCCAATCTAACTTTCAATTAAAACCCAAATCGCCCCAGCCCGACAAGGCGCAATTTGCTTTGAAACAAGGACATTTGGACAAAAACTTAAGGTTTATAGAGAATAAAAATCAATGGATTGAAGCCTATAAATTTCGCGCCGATATGCCCGGTGGTTTTGTATTCCTCAAAAATACTTCTTTGCAATATTCGCTTTATGACCAAGAAGCTATCCGAAACCTACACCCGGGCAAGCCCTCTCTCAATAAAGTGGCTACCCCTCCGCAAGCCGAGTTGCCGGTCAAAGCCCACAATGTAGAAGTTAAGTTTCTCAATGCCAATGCTTTGGCTACGCCCACCGGCGCGGAAGAATCAGCCGAGATTTATAATTATTTTTTGGGCAATGATACGCAAAAATGGGCAAGCAATGTTCGCAGTTATCATCAGGTACGATACACCGATTTGTATTTGGGAATTGATTTAAAATTTTATGAAAAAAATAATGCCTTCAAATACGAATTTATTGTCAGCCCTACCACCAATCCTCAACAAATACAACTACAGTATAACGGTGCAAATAATTTGACCATTGAAGACGGTAATTTGCTTATTCAAACCACTTTGGGGCTTATTATTGAAAAAAAACCCTATTGCTATCAAGTTATTGATAATCAAGAGATTAGCATACCGGCAAATTTTCAATTAAAAAATAATATTTTGACTTATGAGTTTCCGCAAGGTTATCATACGCAATATCCTTTGATTATTGACCCTGAGTTGGTTTTTTCGTCTTATTCGGGTTCTACCACCGACAATTGGGGAAGCACTGCTACCTACGATGACTTGGGCAACTTGTACTCAGGAGGCATTATCCTCAATCCGGGCAATGGCTTTCCGACTACCCTTGGAGCTTTTCAGTTAAATTACGGGGGCAGTATTGATATAGGGGTTTTGAAATTTAACCCTAGCACCGGCGGATTGATTTATGCGACTTATTTGGGCGGTACGGCGGCAGAGTTCCCTCATAGTTTGGTGGTAAACAAAAACCGTGAATTGGTGATTTTGGGTACTACCAGCTCGACCAACTTCCCAACTACTCCGGGGGCTTTTGACAATAGTTTCAATGGTGGATTGGGTACTACAGTTATATCAGGAGTTACCTACAACAATGGTAGCGATATATTTGTCAGCAAACTCAATCCCGATGGCACGGCTTTGCTTGGCTCTACCTATTTGGGTGGCGCGGCAAATGATGGTATCAATACTACCAACTCGACGGTTATTTTGAACTACGGCGACCAGTTTCGTGGCGAGGTAATCACTGATAATGATAATTTTATTTATTTGACCTCTCTTACCTCCTCTATCGATTTCCCGACCAAAAACGCCTTCCAAAATGCTCGAGAAGGAGCTTTTGATGGAGTTTTGGTCAAATTCAACCCCAATCTGACTGATTTGGAATGGAGTACTTATTTTGGCGGGGCGGGCTTTGATGCAGCTTACTCGATGAAAATCAACAGTCAAAATCAATTGTATGTTTGTGGTGTAACCCAGAGCCTCGACTTAAGAATCAATATGCCGGTGAATCCAAGTATTCCTGCCCCATTAAATGCTAATTTTTCCGGTAGTACCCAAAACGAAGACGGATTTGTAGCAAAATTTGATAATTTGGGAATGCCTATTCAAGCTACTTATATTGGCACTACTGCCGCCGACCAAGTTTATTTATTGGACCTTGACCCCGAAGAAAATATTTTGATTGCCGGCTTGACTCGAGGAATTTATCCGATTTTTCAGGCAAACTATAGCCGGAGCAATAGCGGGCAATTTATTCAAAAGTTAGATGCCAATTTATCCACTTCTTTGATGTCCACTACCATTGGCACCGGCAGAGGCAGACCCGATATAAGCCTTACGGCGTTTATGGTCAATGAATGTGGCAATATTTATCTCGCTGGGTGGGGTTCACCTTTGGGCATAAATACTGATTTGGCTACCAATAACTTGCCCACAACTGCCGATGCTTTTAGGCGTACCACCGACGGGGCAGATTATTATATTATTATTTTAGAAAAAAATGCTCATTCGCTCTTGTATGCGACTTTTTTTGGCGGAACTGCAACTGCCGACCACGTAGATGGCGGCACCAGTCGCTTCGATAAGTCGGGGGTGATTTACCACGCTGCTTGTGCCTCTTGCGGGGGTTCTCGCAACGATTTTCCGACTACTGCCTCGGCTTGGTCGAGAACCAATCAAAGCTCCAATTGCAATAATGCCGCTTTTAAATTTGATATTGGTAGAATTATCGCCAATTTTGATGTAATTGATACCGATTTGAATGTTGTGATTAGTCAGGCTTGTCATTTTCCGATTAATGCCAAAATTGGCTTCAGAGGTAGCGGAGCTATAACTTGGGCTTGGGAAATTGACGGCGTAGCCATAAGTACTGCCCGTGAGTTCAATTATACTTTTACCCGCGAAGGCGTTTATAGAATTAAATTGACTGCCGAAAACCCGGTCAGTTGCCTCAAATCGGTTACGGTTGAAAAAGACCTTGTCGTCAGTGCAATTGATATGACGGTCAGCCCCGATATTAAAATTTGTAAAGGGGATTCCATTATCCTTACGGCTACTGCCAATCGGGTGGCAACTTATCAATGGACTCCAGTAATAGCGATTGACAATGCCCGTAGCCCCAACCCCAAAGTTTACCCAAGCCAAAACACCCAATATAGAGTGGTAGCCATTGATGTAAATGGCTGTAGAGTTGAAAAAACCATCAAAGTAGAGGTTTCGCCACCCATTCAATTGGATTTTGATATTAAAAGCTCTTCAGAATGTTTAAAGCCAAGTGTGGTTAATTTCACCAATCGAACTCAAGGAGCTACCAACTTTGAATGGCTTATTAGCAATGGACAGGTTTTTACCAATGAAAATCCTGAACCATACGAGTTCGACCAAAAGGGTACTTATACCATCACGCTGAGAGCTTATAATGATGTATGCGAAGAAACTGCCAGCAAAACCATTGCAGTTGAAGACAACAAAACTCCCTTACCTAATGTAATAACCCCAAATGGTGATGATAAAAACCAACTATTTGTTTTGGAGGAGCGTAAGAACTATCGTTTGGAAATATACGACCGATGGGGAGGATTGATTTATAAATCAGACAATTATCAAGATGATTGGGGCAGTAATGCTCCAGCAGGTATGTATTACTACATCACTACTTCACCACAAGGCATAGTGTGTCGCGGGTGGTTGCAAGTGATGAAGTAGTAAATAATAAAAGTCTTTGAGGGCTTGTTTATGTTTAGTTTATATTTTTTTGTATAAAATATAAACAATTGATAATCCTCCAAAGGCGGATAAGCTCTACCATAGACGGATAGGGTCAATGAGTTTTACATTAGGAAAACTCTATATTCAAAATTAATTGATTTCAACTTCGGCAAAGTTTAAAACTTTGCCGAAGTTGAAATCTCATTCCTCACTTCCAAATAATCACCTATCGATTCGCCAGCTCGCCAATGGCTTTTTGAAAGTTTTTAACCAGCCTTTCTTTTTGATTGATTGCTTGGTGTTTGATAATCCATTTTCCATTGACCAAGGCACCCAAATTGGCACTAGGGTCGGAGGTATAAACCCAAGTTGAGATAAAGTTATCGAGCGTAGTACACGCAAAAAGCGGATATTGGCTATCCAAAATAAGGGCATCGAGAGGTTTGCCGATTTCAAAAAAATCTTGGCGGTCATATAATCCGGCGGCTTGGCGACCCGTGTTGATGGCTTGCTCGAGCGCATACTTGCCACTATCGGCTTGATTTTTGGCAATAAAAGAATTTCTTTGGTGAGTTTTGAGCCTCTGGGCATAGTCGAGCCAGCGCAATTCTTCCAATGGATTGAGTCCGATATGGCTATCAGTGCCAATGCTCCAGTTCCCGCCTGATTTTTGAAATAATTTTAAGTTGAAAAAACCATCACCCAAATTGCCTTCGGTAGATGGGCAAAGCACAACCTTAGCCCCTGATTTGGCGAGGGCAGTAGTCTCAGCAGTAGTCAAGTGCGTACAATGTACCAAATGAAATTTCTCATCAATTTCTAAATGATTCATCAACCATTCCAAAGGGCGATTTTGGGTATATTGTAGGCAATCTTTCACCTCTTTTTTTTGTTCGGCTAAATGAAGATGCAAAATTTCACCTCGAGGAAATAATTGCCTAATTGCCTCAATATCAGCAAGTTCTATAGCTCGCAAAGAGTGAAATCCATTGCCGCCAAATACATTGTTTTGGTTTTTTATGAGAGTTTCTACTTTTTCGCGCAAGCGGGCAAACTCATCTAAATTTTGGCAAATAAATCGTTTTTGTCCGGCATTGGGCGGCAAGCCGAACCCACCTTTTTGATAATAAATAGGAATGAGGGTGATTTTGATACCCACTTGTTGCGCGGCGGCAATGAGCCTTTCGCTCAACTCCGCCGGATTTTGGTAAGGTTTGCCATTCAAATCCTGATGCACATAATGAAACTCTACGACCTGAGTATAGCCCACCCTGAGCATTTCGGCGTAGAGCATTGCGGCAATGGCTTCCATTTGTTCGGGATTGATAGTAAGTGCCAAATGGTACATTGCCTCACGCCAAGTCCAAAAGTTGTCGGAAAGGTGGCTGCTGTGTCGCTCTGCCAAACCTGCCATTGCATACTGAAAAGCGTGAGAGTGGCTATTGACAAAGCTCGGAACGGCTATGCCATTTACAAGTTCTTGATTGCCCGAGTTCTGGGGAGGATTTTCGGATAAATAGTCAATAATTCCGGCTTCGTTGATGCCTACATAAGCCGGACTCAACCAGTGATTATTTTGATACAGGGCTTTAAAAACAAAAAATTTCATTGGCGTTAGGTTTTGAACTCGCAAATTAGCTAAATGAATCTTTAAATCACAACCCGATTAGCTTAGGAATGAGGAGTGGGGAATAAGGAGCGGAGGTTTTGCTAAAGAGATTAAAATAACGTAGATACTTTGATAACTAATTGATAATCAGTTAGTTATATTTAAAAAATGGAGTATTTTGACAAATGATTGTTTTTTATTAAAAATAAAATTGTATAATTTTTATATTTTTAGAAAATAAATAATTGTCAGACCTGCGGTACAGACAATTAT
>JALONJ010000307.1 GCA_025455045.1 Microscillaceae bacterium
TTTGAGGAAATTCTGGCTTTATTCTAAGCCTCAACTCATTTACGCGGGCAGGCTAGACAGCCTGCATTACAATTTTCCTGAAAAGTGGTGAAGAACCAATTAATTTATGTAACTAATTGATAGTCAGTGTGTTACGACTTGTTCGCCTCTGGCGGATCAGCACACTAGCACACTTTATAATTAACTCATTACAAAAATAAGCCATCGCTTTTAATAATTATACCGCAAAGTAACTCCATACGTGCGCGGGTCGCCCAACACACCCGCAAAGTGTCCGGCATTACCGGCGGCGGGAAGCAATTGCTCAAAATAATCTTTATCCAATAAATTGCGCGACCAAACAAATGCTGATAAACCTTTGGCGGCTCTAAATCCAAAACGCGCATTAACCAATACATAACCCTCAATATTTAAGTATTGAGAAGGCGAAGGGCTAGAGGAGAATGAAGAACGATAGAAGTTATCAACTGCCAAGAAGTATTTGCCTTTTTGCCCCCAAAAACTACTTTCGTTGGAGGTAAGCTCAAGATTCAATGAACCAGCCCATTTGGAGATACCGGGCAATTGACCGCCCGAAATGTCTTTGAAAGCATTGGGCGCGCCGGTTTCTTCCAAAGGAACCGGGGCATTTTTGAAACTTACATATTTGCCGTCAGTATAGGCAAGGGCAGTAGTAAACGAGAAGTTTTTATTCAATTTAGCACTAAAATCCAACTCGGCTCCCAAAACTCTTACTTTTTCGGCATTTGCCAAATAACCGCGATTTACGCCCACTTCGGCAGTTTGTACTTGCGTTTGGAAATCGTTGATTTCGGTGTTATAAATGGTAACATTGAAAGTAGTTTTGCTTGAGGGCTTGGTTTTGACTCCGGCTTCGTAGTGGGTTACATATTCGGGTTTGATACGCGCCAAATCAAGCAAAATTTCGCCACTGGCTGTAGGCAAGCCGCCCAAATTGACCCCTACCGGCTTATAACTGGTCGAGAAAGTAGCATAAGCATTAAAATTTTTGTTAAATTTATAACGAAGTGTTCCTTGTCCCGAAAAATTAGATTCATCTACATTGGCTTTGAAAGTTTGGTCAGTATAAACAGCTCTTTTCAAAGCCAACAACGCTGGGTCGGAAGTTTGTAAGCCACCGTAGGTTCTGCGGTCAAAATCGACACTTTTTTCATCATAATTATAACGAATACCGGCTAATAGGCTTAGTTTTTCGGTGATTGCAAAATCCAATTGTCCAAAAACCGCCGCTCCGAAAGTCTTAAGATTAGAAACAGTCCGAATTCCATAGCCTTCAAAAAGCCCGGGCGTTCGCCACAAAGGGCTGGTCGAGCTTTGCGAAAAACGCCACTGCGCCGCGCCGGATTCCTCGGTATGAAAAGGTGAAGTATTCAAATTTTGGTCAATCAAAAACACCCCAAAAACCCCACTCAAACGCGAGGAAAACTCACTGGCATATCGGATTTCCTGAGTCCATTGTTGATGTTTGGAAGGGGCTTGCGAAAGCGTCAAGACCGGCAAACCGGTAAAATCGCGGTCATTCGAGGGGTCCCAATTCCAATAACGCCAAGCCGAAATCGAGGTCAAAGTTCCATTGCCGATTTTGGCTTCTACATTGATCGATGCTCCACCTAAGTCGTTGCCCGAACGCCAAGGGGTATTGTGGTCGACTTGGCGGTCAAAAGGATTACGGCTGGGTAAATTATAATTCAAATCGGCAATGATTTGCTCAAATTGGCGAAAAGCAGGGCGCAAAGTAGGGGCAACTCCGGCTACTACTTGGGCGTAGCCATCGGGGCGTTGGGTAGTAAAATCGCCAATGAAAGTAATACTCAAATTTTTGTTGGGTTTGTATAATAATTGCCCACGCAAACCCAAATTATTCAAATCATTGATAAATTTTTTGGTAACTACATTCTCAATTACTCCATTGCGTTGGGTACCCGAAAAAGATACTCGAGCCGCAAGTTTATTATTAATTTTGCCACTAACCGAACTGCGGGCTTGCACAAAACCATAATTGCCATAACTAACTTCCAAATTGACCTCAGTATCAAAACTTGGTCTGCGTGTGGTAATATTGAAAGCCCCAGCCGTAGTGTTTTTACCAAATAAAGTACCTTGTGGTCCGCGTAAAACCTCAATTTGTTCAATATCTACAAAATCAAGTGCCGTAGCCGCCGGGCGCGCAAAATAAACACCGTCCACATAAAAACCTACGCCCGGGTCAATCCCGTCATTGGTAAGCCCAAAAGTAGAACCCATACCGCGAATGTTGAGCGTAGTATTGCGGGGGTTGGAAGAATAAAGCTGCACTGTAGGCACTAATTCTTTGACCCGATTGACATTAAAAGCCCCCGCATCTTCTATGGCCGCTCCCCCAATTACCGATATAGGAATAGGCACATCTTGGGCGGTTTCGCTTCTTCGGCGAGCCGTTACTACGATTTCGTCCATCAAATTATCATCATTCAATACTACTTCAAAAAGCTCATCTGTAACTTCATATACCTGAATTTCTTGCGATTTGTAACCTACCGAGCTAATGAGCAACGAAAAAGGTAATTCCTTGGGAGCCGGAATACTAAATTTGCCTTCGGCATCTGTTACAGTATTGATTTTGGTGTTTTTGGCAATATACACAGTTGCTCCCACCACCGCACTACCTCGGCTATCTTTGACAGTACCTACTATATTTTGGGCTAAGGCAGCATTGACCCACAGAAAAATCTGTAGAATGAGTAATAGTGATTTTTTCATTGATTTTTTGTTTTTATTTAATTGTTTGATAATACCAAATATTTTTTTGTAATAGACTGATTATCAGTTAATTATAAAAATAATTTAATAGCCCAATTGGACAAATGGGTGAGTTTTGGAATGTTAAGAAATCTTGAAAAAAATACCTTGACTAAGATGAATGATTATTTAGAATAGCAGGTTGAAGAATTGAATATTTTGCTGTTAGACAGCATTAAATTTTTCAATGAATGAAGAACTGGTTTTTTTATAAATACCTGATTATCAATTATTTATAATTTTTTTTTAATTTTGAGATTTACTTAATTTTTCGGCTAACTGAACAATTTTTTCCTTATCAATTTTGCCTGCTTCAGGTTGCAAATAGCCGTAGTGATGCAAGTCTTTTAGTCCATTTTCGGCTACCCATTGCAAAAATCGCAGAGCTTCAGGATTGGCAGTTTGCTTATCAACCGACAGGTGCAAGTAGCCAATTGGCAAATTTTGGCGGTTTTTGTCGGTTTTGCTTTCAAGATTTTGAATCACAGTCGACAAATCAGTATAAAATTTTTCCTCAACACTTACTTTTCCATTATCATTCAAATCAACTGGCAGTACAGTAAGTCCTTTGAGCGTTTTTTGCGTGTTGGGGTCATAAATCAAATTTAGAGGCAAATACGAAACCGCCAAACTGTCGCGCAAAACTGCTTTGAGCAAATGCTCATCTGAGCCGGCAATTGCTTTGCCCTTGATGTCTTTTTGCGCATAGCCAAAGTAGTTGGTAAACACTGTGGGCGCGCCGGCTTTTTGGAGGCGCGTATAAACTGTATAAGGATACTTGATTTCTTTCTGTTTGTCTTTGTCTGCAAAAATGTCGTGAAAATAAATTTGTTTGATTAAATCTTGGTTCAAACCTTTATCTGCGTAGGCTTGCGCAAAACCCGATTGAGCATTGGCTACCGGCAAAATGGCATAGCGGGCTATGTAGAGGTATTCGCGCTTTTTTTGAGTTTCAGCATCTGGTTCAAAGACTTCGGCGAGTACATCATATTTTTGGGGGTCATTGGAACCACGCGCTTCAATGATAATTTGAACATTGGGATTGGTTTTGTTGTAATCATCAATCCATTTTTGCACCAAAGTATAAGAAAAACGCGCCCCTGTTACGATTACAACTTGTGGTTTTTGCCCCGAATTTTTTGGAGTTGAGGTCTCAGTAGTGGCTTTTGCCAGTAGTTCGGTGGTTTGTGCCGAGCTGTGTACCCAAGTGGCAATACCCAACAAAAAACTTCCTATCCAGCGATTCATTGTATTTTTCATATTGATTATTTATTTTATCTTCCTTTTTTTATTTATATTTAATCTATCGGATTAATAGATTTATACGAAAAGAACATTAATTAGTCTATAAAAATAATAGAGTATTTTAAAAAAGATTGTAACTAGCTGATAATCAAAGGGATATTTTATATCAAATCTGTTTTGGAAAAAAGGGAAAGACAAAGCAAAGCTTTGTTTTCCCTGACACTATTACATACAATCAACATCGTTAGACATTGACCGATTTGTCCAGACAGTTAACTATCCGGTTGGAGAACAAAAGTTTGTCAGAGAATATAGTTTGTATGGTTATCACTATTTATATGTTATTTAAAATATAGTGTCTATAGTTTTTGTAGATTAATTACAATACAAAAATAAATCAATTAATCTATAAAAACAATAGATTATATAGATTTTAATTTTATTTTTTTATAACTCGCTGATAATCAGGGAGAAAAATTTTTAAAATTTAAGCTAATCGTTGTCAAGCCTAGCCCAACTGTGGTAGAGGCTGGGTTGAAGGAGAGTATTGGATTTGAAATAAGCAGGATTAAACCGTCAGGATTGATAGGTATAAAACATTTTGCCAACCGGCGTATCTTTGAATTTTACCCAGTTGTCTTCGGGTTGGGCAAGGCGGTCAGCCACACACACCAAAGTCATTGGGTCAAACCCTAGCCCCAAATGGCTGGCAAAAACCTCAATATTTTCGGAGTGGTCTTCTTCGTAAGGGTGAATGCACGATTGCCACGAAACGATACCGTCCAACTTAGTGTAAATCGCTGTTGTGGGTACAATGGGCGTGGGGGCAGCACGTTCTAAAATAACTTTCTCAACATCGTGGGGATTTTTGCCGGTTACTAACTCCATTACCAATTCTACATTGCTTTTGTTTTTGATACCGTTGAAGGGCGAGCCTAAAGTAATGACTTGGCGCACATACTCCGGCAAATCATTGGCAACTGCTCGGGCAAACAAGCCCCCGGCACTCCAGCCTATCAAACTCACTTTGCGCTTATAACGCTGATAAATTTGCTTGACCGTTTCGCCGATTTTGTGTTCAAGTTCTTCATAAGCCGCATTGTTGCGCCCAAGCTCCCAGGGCTTGGCGGCATAGCCCCGCGACAGCAAAAAAAAGCGCAATGGAAACGTAGTATTGTCGGTAGTCAAAAAACCCGGCATTACCAATACCGGATGACCGTCTCCTTCAGGGGTGAGTTGCAGGAGAGGCATAGATACTACAAAAGTTCCGAAATTGAACATTCCCCGCCCGATTTCAGTCATTAACAGCCAAGGCGAAGGAGGATTGATATATTGATTAGACATATAGGGATTTTAAAAGAAACACCAAGTTTAAAAAATGTATGGTATCTTAACCATATAAACGAAACAAAGTTTGCCCAAATTGCTACAAACGTTTGCAATAGTACAAACTAATTAGTTGATTCATAAAAAATTAGGAAAATAAATTTTTGTACATATTTTCTGCTTGGTTGCAAATATAAAAATACCCGAATAGAATTGGTAATTGTTTAATGATTTGACCTTATTCGCCTTTGGCAGATATTCAAGCAATGGTGTTTTTAAAAATTTTACTTTATGTTGTATCTATTGCTATGGTTTCTCTTGTGGTTATTTACGCTCAATTAGCGAGCAGTGCCAACGTGATTCTACCCAGTGATTGCCTACTTTTTTCCAAATAATCGTAACCACACAAAAAAATTGGTGGGTTTGCCCGGCAACTTCTAAGTATTGGCAAAAATCAACAACTCCGTAGCCCATCTCCGCAGTTTGTAAGGCTTGGTAGTTTAGTATCTCGGTATAAGTTTTTGCTGAGAGGACTGTGAGGTTTTGAAACAAGGTATGAAACCAATTTTCCCATTCGGCTCTGGTTCTTACGATTACATTTTTTCCTTCTGGGTCGAGGTCGACAATTCCGAAATCATCATCGCATAATTTTGCCAAGTTACTAAAATCGTGAGTCTTCACACATTCAAACAATTGACAAGTTTCAGCAAAAAAAGGAACTTGCGCATAATCGGCAACTTTATACCAGTCTGTATCAACTAATTGCATAATTTTAATAAATGTTAAAAATTACAATAAATTTTTTGTTTAATAATTTGTGATAAACAATATACAAGCGGTTTAAATTTAGAAGGGGAGAAATTTGAAATGCTCCCCTTCCAAAAACTAAGCAGTTGCGTAAGTTTTATCTTTAGAAGCTACGGCAAGGCTATATATAACTAAGCCGAAGCCGATTTTATTTACCGCATCGCCGATGTTGTATATCAAATCCATATTTTTTACGGCAATTACACTACTTAGCCACCCATCAGTCTCAATAGCCATATAACCGATTGGATAAATTGCCCAACCAACCAATACAAACCAACAGAGGGTGTTGAAGGCTTGCATTAAAATTGGGTCATTGGAACTAGCCGCCAATTTGCGCGCCGAACCCAGCCAAATTTCATACAAAATTCCTACGTAACCCAGTGTGGAAATTGCTCCCCACAAAGCACTATTATCGCGGAATACAGTTTCGCCCAAATAACCGGTTACGAGCATCCAAATTGAATAAAAAATCATTTTCCATAACAGACCAATCTTGGCACCGAAGGCTTTCAAAATCAAATAAAATTCTACACACATCAAAGGAACAGTCAAAATCCAATCAATGTAACGAAAAGCGGTAGGTGAGGTCTGGTTTGCCAACCAATAATCACGCATATACCAATAATGCGCGGCGGCAATCATTGTAATAATTCCCGAAATCAAGACCGAAGTTTTCCACTTGCCTTCCATTTTGGGCATTTCCATAAAAAAGAAGACTGAAGCAGCAAACATTGCCATAAAACCAATAAAAAACGTAAAACCGACATAATCGTCTGTTTTCAAGGCATTTACATCAGCCAAGAGGACTAGATTGAGATAATGGTTCATAAGTTTGAAAATTTAATTTTTTAGATATTTTGTATTATATTTTTAATACAACATAAATTAATTGTTTTTTCTATTTGTTTAATTAATTACTGATTTTATTAAACAAAACCGATTATTTAGAATCATTACAAATTAAAACTATTCCTTGATTTGTCTTTTGATGTGATTGCTTGGGCTTATGAATAAACGGAGCGATAAAAATAACTATGGCTATTAATATTGTATCTTATTGATAATCAATCAAATGAGGGAGAAGTTGCTTGGTTAAATCGGGTGCATCTCAAATTTACGCATTTCTTTTGCCTCACCCTGCCCTCTCCGAAAGAGAGGGTAATAGGTGGTAAATTTGAAATGCGCCGGTTAAATCTTATCTGATTTAGAGATTTTTACAAGTTTTACGCGGTTTGAAAAATACTTGAATATATCATAACTACTTGATTATCAATTATTCACATTGTCGTCTCAAAAAAAAACAAGTAGTCGAAACCACTTTTTGGTTCTTCACCACTTTTCAGGAATGAGAATTTTTTTTCTGAAATTTATCAATTTCAGTGATTCTGAGCATTAATGAACCAAGCGATAGCTTGGT
>JALONJ010000308.1 GCA_025455045.1 Microscillaceae bacterium
ATACATTTAAAGCATTGATTATCAATTATTTATGTATTTTGCTATTTTTATAAATATAAAAGTTAAAATATCAAACTTTTGTTCAATTATTTTATAGTGTGAATTGCTGAAATATTCCATTTTTTAAATGTAACTAACTGATTATGAATTAGTTATAAAAATATTCACGTTATTTTACATCATACTAAAATCACACCCCTAGAATTTCCTGAGAATGGGTAACTTTTTTATCTTGTAACTACCAATTGTTGCTTAAATCCTGATAAGGATAATCAAAAGATTACCACCCAAAAAACAAATTAAGTAGTTGTGCTAAATAAACTTGCTATGGGTGCATTTCAAATTTACCACCTTACCTCCTCTCCTTCGGAGAGGGCTAGGGTGAGGCAATAGAAACGCGTAAATTTGAAATGCACCCCTTACTATTTTATTTTCAAAGTACAATTTTTATAAATAGCTGCTTATCAGTATTTTATAAGTAAAAACGAAGGTTTTGTTATTTTTGAGGCATTAAAATGGGCTATTTTCTAAGTCTGTAAGTTTCATTTTCCATAGTGTTTAGCTTACAAGCCCAAACGTACTACATTCGGCAATCGCCCCCAAAGATTGAAAAAGTGTAGGGTATTGCGGAGGAATAGTTATATTTGTTGTGGCTAAATGAAGATTGAAATGATGCCCAAAATCTGGATTTTTTCGCGTTGGATAGATGTAATGGTGCTGGGTTTGCCGGTGTGGCTGGCGTGGCTGGCTTGTGCCGCCATGCCTGCGGAGTGGCTTGACCAGCCCTTACCCTTGTGGATGTGGGTGGTGTTTGTATTGGGAATTGATGTGAGCCACGTTTGGAGTACGATTTTTAGAACTTATCTTGACCCTGAGGAGTTTGTACGGCATCAAAAAGTATTAATTATCACCCCTTTATTGGTTTTTTTGGGTTTGTTTGTGGTGGCAAGTTGGTCGGTATTGTGGTTTTGGCGCGTGATGGCTTACTTGGCTTTGCATCATTTTATCAAACAGCAATACGGTTTTTTGGCGATTTACCGAGCAAAATATGGCGTGAAATATACCAAAATACTATCCGACAATTTTATCATTTATTTTTCAATGCTTTATCCGGTAATTTTTTGGCACTTGGATTCCAAAAGGCAATTTAATTGGTTTTATAAAAATGATTTTTTTCCGATTCATCAGTTAGTTCCGCAGTTATCGGGTATTTTATTGATTATCAATTACTTATATTGGTTTTTGATAGGAGCTTGGTTGCTCGAGGAGCTATGGCGCACGGCTCAAAATCGGCAAAAATGGGCTTGGGGTAAGGTGTTATGGGTACTGACTACGGCGGGCAATTGGTATTTGGGGATTGTGTATTTCAACTCCGATGTGGCGTTTACTTTGACCAATGTAATAGCCCACGGTGTACCTTATTTGGCTTTGGTTTTCTTTTATGTTGAGCGCAAGAAGCAAATCAAATTGGGGCAAATACCGACCCATTGGGCAAAAATAACGGGCAGTATTGCCTTGATGCTGGCAGTGGTTGTGGGCTTGGCGTTGGTAGAGGAGTATTTTTGGGATTTGTGGCTCAACCGAGAAAAACAGGCTTTTTTTGAACAATTTGCCAAATACCCGATTCCAATGTTGCAAAACTCTTATTGGCAAGCCGCCGCTTTTGCGTTGCTCTCGGTGCCGCAAGTGAGTCATTATATCATAGATGGCTATATCTGGAAAGGCGGGCGCAAAAACCCTGATTTGAAGGCGATATTTGCTAAGTAATACTTTTTAGGGATGAAATAATTATACAATTGTAATCCATTGATTATCAATTATTTACTTTATTTTTTAAATCATTATTTTGAATTTTTCTGAGGTGGTATTTTTTGTTCTTTCGATTTTTTAGGGCGTGGGCAGGCGAGTCTGCGCTCCAATTTTTCTAAAAAAAGGGCGAAGAATCTAAGGAATGAATAGTGAATAATGTAGAGTGAATAATTTTTTAATCGTTTGAAAATCCACCAGAGGCGGACACGTCAATAGATTATCAGAAAATATTGTTTACTTTATTTATTTCCCGTTTCTAAAAAATCTGTAATCAAAACTTTAGCGAACATAAGGCACATACACCAATTTGTGTCCGCGCTCCTGCTCGGTCATTTCCAAAAGCCCGCCACCGGTTTGGGTGATTTGGTAAGTTTTGGTGTTTTTGGCGGTTTTCATTTCCAATACTTGCTGGGTATTTACATTCCACATACCCACGCGAATGGCTTGCTCTTGGCGGTATAGGCGGTAAGTGCCATCGGCTTTGTATTCCAAATAAGAACCTTCGGTTTGGCGGGGAATCACCAAATTTCCTTTAGTATCTCGAAAAGCAGTACTCCACCTACCAACCAACGCGCGCTCGTGGGCGGCAAGCGTGCGCGGATTGACCACAAAACTAGGCGGGGTGTAGTTGGATATTCCATCATTTTTTTCCTGCTTATCTTCCTCAGATTGGCAAGCTACTAGGCTGATAATGAAGCTGATTAGGAGAAGTTTGGTAAGTTTCATTTTTTGTTGTTTTAATATTTTTTTGTATTTAATTGATTATCAACATTTTATGCGTTCTTTTTTTGCAAATTTAGGCATAAGTCATTTCTCCACGCAACGGCGTTTTGAGTTGTTGTTTTAGGCTTTCCGAAGTCAAATCTTGCGCTAACAAAAACATTAGTTTGGTGATTGCGGCTTCGGTGGTGAGGTCAGCCCCGCCCACTACGCCTATCTCGAGGAGTTTTTGGCTGGTGGAGTAGCGTCCTTGAATTACACTGCCCCCAATACATTGCGATACATTCAAAATAACAATATTTTGTGCCAAAGCGGTTCGCAATTCTTCAATAAACCAGTCGGCGGTAGGCGCATTGCCCGAGCCGTAGGTCTCTAAGACCAAACCTTTCAAACCTTGGATATGTAAAATGCTATGCACGGTGGCTTGATTGATACCCGGAAACAATTTGAGAATAGCCACTTCATTGCTCATCTTGGGGTGCAAAACCAGTTGATTATCAATGGATTGGGGCAAAATATAAGCCTGATTATAATACACTTGAATGCCTACTTTGGCAAGTTCGGGATAGTTTTCGGAATGGAAAGCATCAAAATGAATACTCTCCACTTTGCGCGAGCGATTGCCCCTTAGTAGTATATCATTGAAAAAAATACAAACCTCCGGCACGATGGCTTGCCCTTGAGTTTTGGCTCCGGCTATTTCCAAAGAAGTAATTAAATTGCGGCGAGCATCGTTACGAATAGCCCCAATAGGCAATTGCGCACCCGTAAAAATAACCGGCTTGCGCAAATTCTCGAGCATATAACTGAGTGCCGAAGCCGTATAAGCCATTGTGTCGGTACCGTGTAAAACCACAAAACCATCGTACTCCGCATATTTGTCATAAATCACTTGGGCGATTTTGAGCCAAATGGCGGGTTGCATATTGGACGAATCAATCAGCGTATCAAATGCCAATACAGTGAGTCGGTATTGAAACTGAGAAAGCTCGGGTACATTTTCCAAAATTTGGCTAAAATCAAACGGGACGAGGTTTTTGGCGCGTTTGTCATATACCATACCCATCGTACCGCCGGTATAGATGATGAGTACCGAGGCTTGGGGCGGATTGGGCGAGGCAGTATCAATATCGACTATTTTCATAGATTATTTGTCTAGTGTAAACTATCAGCAAGTTTAGAATTTTTGTCCAAAAGTATAGGATTTGGCACTTGAAAATTTTTGTAAAACAGCTAAATATTTGATAATCAATTGATTATATTTTTAATTAAATTATAATTTACAAAAAAAACTCCTTTAAAAACCTAGCAAATCCTGATTGAATCCGGCAATTTTTTTTCAAAATATTCTTTTTTCCAAAAACTTACTTCATACACACTAGGCAAGTAATTTTTATTCCTTTGATAAGATAAATTAGGTCATTCACCTTTTTAGGCAAGCAGTTGAACGACTTTACTTTAAAAATAGTCTCAAAATCTTACATCAAACCCTAAAGCATAAAACAATTTGATAATTTTGCCAATCACAGCTAGTCTGATTCATTGGATTTTATTGATTTAAATTTATTATCAATTTATCAAATATTCAATTTAATAATCCCTAACAAAATGAAATTATTGAGAGAACACAAAGTAAGAAGTAGCTTTTTGGACGAAGAAAAGCAAATTTTCAAAGACGTATGGCATCCGGCTAGTGGCGATTTGAGTGTGTCGGAGTTTCAAAACGAAGTTCAAATCCAAGCCGATTTGATGAAAGAAAGTGGCGCAAGTAGGATTCTAATTGATGCCACCAATTTTCACTATTCTATCGTACCCGAAGTGCAAGATTGGATTGTAGATAATATTTTTACCCAATGGACTGCAATGGGAATCAAAAAAATTGCGATGATGGTCAGCAGCGAAATGATTAGCCAGCTCTCAATCGAGCAAACTTTTGAAGAAGAAAAAAGTGATGTATTTCGGACTTTTTATTTTGACAACGAAGCCAAAGCCGTGAATTGGTTGTTGGATATATATTGAGTAGAGCGAATTTAACAAACAACCAGCTAACTTTTTGATAATCAGCATCTTATCAACTAAAACTTCTCCACCATTTGCAATAAAAATTGAGCGCGCAAACCACCTACCCGCCCACGCCAGCCAATATTTAGCCGGAATAACCCAAGCCTATTTTGCGGCTTCAACCTTTTTTATTTAATTTTGTTAAACAGATTAACCAAAATAATCAAAAAAACGGAAAATGATATTATTTTGAGTTAATTCATTGATTATCAGGCAATTATAAAATTTATAATTCCGCTAAAAACCCTTATTGTATTCAATTTATGGAAAAATATTTATGCATTCACGGACATTTTTACCAACCACCCCGCGAAAACGCTTGGCTCGAGGAAATTGAAGTCCAAGAATCTGCCACGCCCTATCACGACTGGAACGAGCGCATCAATGCCGAGTGCTACGGACCCAACTCGGTATCAAGGATTTTGGACAGCGAAGGCAAAATTGTGGATATTGTAAATAACTATGCCAAAATCAGCTTCAATTATGGACCCACGCTCCTCTCGTGGATGCGCGACTGCGCGCCTGCCACCTACCAAGCCATCATTGAAGGCGATAAAGCCAGTATCCAAAAATTTAATGGACACGGCTCGGCAATGGCGCAGGTGTATAACCATATCATTATGCCTTTGGCAAATCGCCGCGACAAAGAAACCCAAGTGCTTTGGGGTATTCGAGATTTTGAATTTCACTTTGGGCGCAAACCCGAAGGTATGTGGCTCGCCGAAACTGCCGTGGATATCGAAACTTTGGAGGTACTAGCCCAAAATGGCATTGAATTTACCGTACTAGCTCCCCGCCAAGCCCGCCGGTTTCGCAAAATTGGCACAAGTGAGTGGATAGATGGGGTCAATCCCAACAAACATTACATTTGTCGTTTGCCTTCCGGCAATAGCATTATCTTGTTTTTTTATGATGGCGAAGTAGCCAATGCGGTAGCTTTTAAAGGTTTACTCAAAGACGGGCGCGAATTTGCTAATTATTTGTTGAGCAAATTTCACCATAATGATAATGCACCTCAATTGGTACACATTGCTACCGATGGCGAAAGTTACGGACACCACCACCGCCACGGCGATATGGCTTTGGCTTACTGCTTGGAGTATATCGAGGAAACTAATTTGGTGCGCCTCACCAACTATAGCGAGTATATTCACCTCTTTGCGCCGGAGTACGAAATTGAAATTTATGAAAACAGCTCTTGGAGTTGTGTGCACGGGGTTGAGCGTTGGCGAAGCAATTGTGGCTGCAATACCGGTGGCAAGCCGGGCTGGACACAGGCTTGGCGCAAGCCTCTGCGCGAAGCCTTGGATTGGTTGCGCGACCAGTTGAGTGATATTTATGAAGAAGAAATGAATTTGTTTCACGAAGACCCTTGGGCTTTGCGAAACCAATACATTGAGGTCATACTCAATCGTTCTTTGGATAATGTTACCAAGTTTTTAGATGAAGAAATTGAGGTTAATCTTTCCGAACTCAAGCGCACCCACGTGCTACGCTTGCTCGAGATGCAAAGACAAGCCCTGCTGATGTACACCAGTTGTGCGTGGTTTTTTGACGAAATATCGGGCATCGAGACCATTCAAGTCTTGCAATATGCTAATCGCGCCATTCAATTGGGCGAGCGCGTAAGTACCAAGATTATTGAACCTGAGTTTTTGCTGCGCTTGCAAACGGCTATCAGCAATGAATCAGCCAACCGCGATGGTGCCGAAATTTATCGCAAATTTACGCTTCCGGCGCGCGTAACCCTTACCAAAGTAGGTATGCACTACGCGGTAGCTTCTTTGTTTGCCGAAGACATTGAAAAAATCAATGTTTTGAATTTTCACGCTGAAAACGAACATTTTGAACGCTACGAAGCCGGAGTTCAAAAAATAGCCATTGGACGTACCACAGTATATTCACACATTACACTTTCGCGTAAGTATTTTAGTTTTGTGGTTTTGTATTTGGGGCAACACCAAATCATAGGCAGTTCTTCGGAGCAAATGCCGGGCAGAGATTATTATGCAATGGTTGATAAGATAAAAAATGCCTTTTTGCAAAGCAATATTGCCGATGTATTACAAATTATTCAAAATTATTTTCCGGCAAAAAATTTCTCAATTCTCGAATTGTTCAAAGACGAAAAAATCCGCGTTTTGAATCAAATATTGACCGATAGTTTGGAACAAGCCGAGATGTCGTACCAAAAGATTTTTGATAGAAACTATAATATCTTAACCCTGATGCGCAATCAAGGTTTGACCATTCCGCCC
Organism: Microscillaceae bacterium; assembly: GCA_025455045.1. Taxonomy (GTDB): domain Bacteria; phylum Bacteroidota; class Bacteroidia; order Cytophagales; family Microscillaceae; genus JALONJ01. The sequence goes on from JALONJ010000308.1 coordinate 6,849, forward strand.
GCCCTCAAGCACAACTTAGATGTGGTTATCAATCAGGGAATTGAGTCGTTTTTTGCCGATAAATCAATGGATGCGCACCGCCTCCAGCACCTCACCTCCGAAGTTGAGCGTTGGAATGTGCCTTTGAACTACCCCAAAATTGCCTTGGTTGCCTCGCATCGTTTGTTTGAGCTAGTGAGTTTGTTCGAGCAAGACATTACTCAAACTCGACTCATTCGGCGAGCCAGCGATTTTTTGACAAATTTGCGGCGTATTCAAGTCAATCCGCAGCTCAACGAAATGCAAAATGTACTGCATCGTCTTAGTAAAAGTGTGTTGCCGATTTGGTACAAAGAACTAGAGCAGAACGAAAACCGCCAAAAAGACATCAATACGTTTTTGCGCCTGTGTGAACAAGTAAATATGCGGATGAGTGTGCCGGAGTTGGTCAAATCTTAAAAAATTGTCAATCAATCATATTCTATCGGTGGTTCGGGATTTTACGAACTACTTGATAGAATATTTTTAGCAATGTTAAGGCGGGTATTTTGGTAAGCAATTCTTGGTCAAAAGTTTATATTTTGCCAATAAAATTGAGTTTGTATTTTTCTAAGGAACAAGAATAAAATAATGTAAACGATATTTTTTGTTAAAATAACGTGAATATTTTAAAACATATTAAAAAAGTACAAAAAATGAAATATTTGAAAATAACCCAACTCATCTCCCCACTCGTCATCCTGCGTGGA
>JALONJ010000309.1 GCA_025455045.1 Microscillaceae bacterium
ATATTTTTACAAAAATTATTTAAAATATTTATTATATCAAAATAATACAATTTTATTTTAAATATAATTTATAATTTACCGAAAAAATGTATTTTTTACGGTTCTTCACCACTTTTCAGGAATGAGAATTTTTTTTCTGAAATTTATCAATTTCAGTGATTCTGAGCATTAATGAACCAAGCTATCGCTTGGTTCATTAATGCTCAGAATCACTGAAAAGCGAGAGCTTTTCAGAATTCAATGGAATTCCTAAAGGCAATTCCTGAAAAGTGGTGAAGATCCTTTTTTACATTATAATTACTTGATTATCAATTAGTTATAAAAATATTCACGTTAGTTTACATAAATTTTTCTCCTTGGATTGTGGCACACAATCCAAGGAGAAAACCTCGCGCTGTGGCACACAGAACCAATTATGTTAAAAAGCAGGGTTTTTGTATTCCTGAAACAGCATAGAGAAGCAATTTTTGCTTATTGAAATAAGTATTTGTTTAAAATTGGTTTAGACTATTTTTGTCATAATTAATTTATACTCAATTAAAAGTGATTTTTTCAATCAAAACCGTTTTTTTCAACTTCGGTAAGGTTTTAAACTTTGCCGAAGTTCAAAACCAATTAATTTTGAGTAAATTATCAGCTCATTTACTCATTCCGCTAAATTACTTTCATACCGGCGCAATAGTTTGTCATTAGCCGCAAGCCTCATTCATACTCCATTTAGTCCAATTCAACGGCAAATTGCTACGATTTACCCAAAAAAATTTGGTTCATATCTAGTTTTTTGGTTAATTTTAAACCTAATGATTCAAAACTCATCTAAGGTAAAATTTAATCATTTTTATTATGACGACTTGGGAGGTTTATACCAGAGTGTTTTCTGCCATTGGTTTGCGATACGCGCTTACTGCCGGACTAGCTTTTGTGTTGTTTTATGTGGTTTTTGGGAGACGCTGGCAATGGCGCAAAATCCAAAGGAAATTTCCTGAAAACCAAGACTATCGCCGCGAAATTTTTTATTCGGCTTTGTCTATTGCCATATTTGCCTTAGTTCCGATTGCCTTGGTGTTTAATCCGGCGGTGCGCCCCTATACTCGGCTAGTCGAGAATGCCAATGAACTAAGTACAGGGTATTTTTGGTTGGCTTTTGGTTTGATGTTTTTTTTGCACGATGCCTATTTTTATTGGACACACCGCTTGATGCACCACCCGCTACTTTACAAATATTTTCATTTGGTACATCACAAATCGGTCAATCCTTCGCCTTGGGCGGCATATTCTTTTCACCCCTTAGAAACCATTGTCGAGGTGGGAATTTATGTAGTCTTGATTTTTACCCTCCCTTTGCACCGTTGGCATATATTTTTCTTCTTTTTGTTTCAAATCATTTATAATGTGTATGGGCATTTGGGTTATGAATTGTACCCGCGCGGTTTTCACAAGACTTGGGTAGGTCGTTGGGTCAATACTTCGGTATCGCACAATATGCACCATCGCTATTTTAAAGGCAATTATGGACTTTATACCTTGATTTGGGATAGATTGATGGGAACATTGCACTCCGACTATGACAAGCATTTTGAACAAGCTACCCAAAAACCTTGGACAAAACCTCAAGAAGTTGCCGAGCGGGTTTAGGTGAGAAGTTGGATTAACGCAAACCTTGACCTATCACATTTTTATCAAAAATAACTCAAATGCAATCTCATCATCTTGAAATCAAGAAAACGGCGCGTTATTGGACTTATGGCAATTTGACTCCCCAAACCCAAAATGTGTGGTTTGTTTGCCACGGCTACGGACAATTGGCTGAATATTTTATTAAAAAATTTGCGCATCTTGACCCCGATAAAAACTTTGTTGTTGCCCCCGAAGCCCTCTCACGCTTTTATCTAAAAGGCTTCTCGGACAAAGTGGGCGCAACTTGGATGACCAAAGAAGACCGCCTGAGCGAAATCAACGATTACATCAGTTATTTGAATGATTTGTATAAGCACATTTTCGCACAAGCATCACTCGCGCCCCAAGCCGTGAAAGTATATGCTTTGGGTTTTTCGCAAGGGACTAATACCGTGTGTCGTTGGGTGTTTGCCGGGCAAGTCAAAATTGACCGATTGGTCGTTTGGGCAGGTAATTTTCCGCCAGACGTGGATTATACAAAATTTTCACAAATCCTTGGTAATCAATCAATTACGTATGTATATGGCACTGAAGACGAGTTGATTAATGCCAATGTGTTTGCGCACGAGCTAAACCAACTCAAACTCAAAAATATACCCTTCGAGTCCATTAGTTTTGTGGGTAAACACGACTTAGATGCCGAGGTCTTGCAAAAGTTATTGACTATTTGACTGAGGGATTGAAGGGCTGAGGGATTGAAGGGTTGAAGGGCTGAGGGGTTGAAGGGTTGAAGGACTGAAGGGTTGAAGGATTTTAATAGACTTTTTTTGTACTTTTCCAATTAAATACAGCTTCATTATAAAAATTAATTGTATTTTTCTAATCCTATTACGTAATTTTTAGGAAGTTATAATGGGTGCATTTCAAATTTATCTTTGTATTCTTCAGCCCCTCAGCCCTTCAATTCCTTCAGTCCATCAAATACGACATCATTAATTCATCTAAATAAATATTTTGACTTTGCAGGTAGGTATATTTGCGCAAAATGCCTTCGCGCTCGAAACCACATTTTTCGTACAAGCGAATTGCGGCGGCATTGCTGGTAGCCGTGCTGAGTTCTATGCGTTTAAACCCTTGATTTTGAGCATATTGGATAATGGCTTGCAAAAAATTTGTGCCTTTGCCCTGCCCAAAAAAACGCGGATGAATCGCAAACCCACCCAAATAAACGGCGTGGGCAGTGCGATAAGTGAGGGGCAACAATTTGACCATTCCAATTTTCTGCTCATCTTCTTCATAGTAAAACAAGGCTTGTTTGGCAATTAAATCCGTAAAAATCGGCTCAAATTCTGCCAAACTCATCGGCTCATAGAGCAAATAAGGATTGGTTTGGGGGTGCATATACAATTCATAAAAAAAATCACAATCGCTTAATTGGGCTTTATGGAGCATAAAATTATTATTTGATTAGTAAAAATATGTGTGAAAAATTGACTTTTCAATTATCAAAAATGGCTAACTAACTGATTATCAGCCGGATACAGACACGTTTGATCACTTATAAAAACTTTCCAAAGTATTGATTCTCTTGCACTTTTGACAAATAGAATGTACCACAGCCTTTAGGCTGTGCCTATCACAGCCTAAAGGCTGTGGTACATTTTTTAATTCATTGATTATCAAAGGATTAAGTAATTTATAATCAATATATTGCAACTTGTCCGCCTCTGGCGGATTAACTCATTATTTAGAGGCAATGCTCATTTTTGAAAATAGAGATATGCTCACTTCCCAGCAATTCACGCAGTTTGATTCAACTCGGCTTTTCGGTCAAAGAATGTCCGTTGGGTGATATTTTTTCGGTGAGGTTTTCCAAATTAGTTTCGGGTATCAGATTTTTTTTGAGTTTTTTGATTTGGCGATTTTGTAGATAAAGGATTGACAATAAGGCAATTAGCAACATACTCAAAACTCCGATAATGGCAATACTTAGCCAAAACCAGCGATTATGGGCTTGAATCAAATTTTTATTTTCTTTTTCCAAATAATTGAGCTTAAGTTGTAATTCCTTTTTATCTACGCCAAACTGACTTTGTACTTCGGCGAGTTTGCCGCTATTTAAGTACAATGAATCTTTGACTTCGTCATATTTGAGGTAATAATTGTAGGCTTGTTGGTAGTTTTTGAGGGCGGCATAAGCCTCAGCTATGCCTTTGTAGGCTTCTTTTTGGTTTTCTTTGGCTCTGATTTCGGTTGCCATTCGCAAACTTCGCTTATAAAATACCAAACCCTGTTCATAATCACCCTTGCGCACATACATATCGCCCATACTGCTGAGGGTAGCCGCTACGCCTTTTTTGTCATCTATCAACTCCTTGATTTTGAGCGACTTAGCCAAATATTCTAGGGCTTGGTCATATTTTTTCATTTTGCTATACACAATACCCATATTGTTTAGCACAATAGCCTCAGCATTTTGGTCTTTCAATTTTTTAAAAATATCCAGGGCTTTTTGATACGTAGGCAAAGATTGCCCGTAATCGGCTTTATCATCATACAAAGCCCCCAAGTTGGTAAGGGCTTGAGCAGTGCCAAAATCATCTTGGGTATCTTGGCTGATTTGCAAGGCTTGTTTGAAATATAATTCGGCTTTGGGAGCGTTTTCAAGTTTTTTATAAATATTACCAATATTGCCCAAGACCTCGCGCTTGCCGATTAAATCTTTGGTTTTTTCGTAGAGTTTGAGGGCTTGTAAATAATTAGCCAACGATTTTTCATAATCGGCTTGAAAAAAATACGCCGCGCCCAAGTGGTTGAGAATCAGGGCTTGGGTTTCGGCATCATTGACCCGAACCGCCAAAGGTAGAGCTTGCGCAAAATACTCAGCCGCCGGTTTATAATCATTTTGCCAATAATAGCTCAAGCCCACCCCGTCGAGGGCATAAGCACAGCGCAAATCATCACCAATTTTTTGATAGACTTGCCAAGCCGCCAAAAAACTTTTGCGGGCTTGGCTATGCAATTCTTGTCGGTTGTATATTTCACCCAAATTGCGCAAGGCATTGGCTTCGCCTTCGGCATAGCGATTGCTCTGGGCAGTTTTGAGGGCATCTTGGGCGTATTTTTCGGCTTTTTGCGGCTCGTCTTCTCGCCAATAATCAGCCAATCGGTTGAGAATAATGGTTTTATCTTCGGGATTGGGGTTAGCTTTTAAGGCATTTTGCAGGCTATCGGCTAGGTTTTGGGCAAACCCCGACAAAGCCCAGCAAACATACAATAAAGTACTGATCAATTTTAATTTCATCGGTTTTGGTGTCTTACGGCATTAAGAATTAGAAATTGCATAAATGACTGATAATCAGATGCTTATGATTCACAAAGATTCAAGTCATTATTAGCCTCTTACAAATGGTTTAAAGTTAGATTTTTTCGCCAAATTTTGCAAAATCGGCAGTATAGTTTTAGTTCGTTGAGTCTTTACTGCTGAGTTTCTAAGCCTACTGCCCCGCCGGAGGCGAGGTTTTGGGCTAAGTAATTGAAAATCAGGTAATTAATCAAAATATTATAAGTGCTTGATAATCAACAAGTTATGAAATATTCACGGAGTATTGTTTTTGACAGCACTCCATTGTTTTGCATTGACTGCTTATTGATAAAAAATCGGCAAAAAATTGAATTATCAAACAAATTCATTTTATTTTGACCAATGTATTGGGGCAAAAGGGCAATATGATAAATTGAATTTATAAACACTTGATAATCAATCGTTTAGTTTATTGTATTTTGCGCCAATACTTCCACATTATTACTCATAAAGTATGACTTACGAAACGCTTTATCAAGAAATTTTGACCAAAAAATCGTATCTATGTGTGGGCTTAGATACGGATAGTCAGTTGATTCCGCCACATTTTCAACGATTGAACAATCCAATTTTGGCGTTTAATCAAATGATTATCGAGGCTACCGCCGACTTGTGTGTGGCTTACAAAATCAATACCGCGTTTTATGAGTCAATGGGGGCAAAAGGTTGGGAAATTATGGAAAAAACCCTCAATCTAATTCCCGAAACTCACCTCACCATTGCCGATGCCAAGCGGGGCGATATTGGCAATACTGTAACGCAATATGCCAAAGCATTCTTTGAGCAAATGCAATTTGATGCCGTTACTGTAGCTCCGTATATGGGTGCTGATTCGGTCAAACCTTTTTTGCAATTTGCGGGCAAGTGGGTTATTTTGTTGGCGCTGACCTCCAATGCCTCTTCGCAAGATTTTCAGTTTGAGACTTTGGCAAGTGGCGAGCGTTTGTTTGAAAAAGTGTTGCAAACCTCTCAAAATTGGGCTGACAAAACCCAAATGATGTATGTAGTAGGAGCTACCCAAACCGAAGAATTGGCAAAAATTCGCGGGCTTGCTCCCGAGCATTTTTTGCTGGTGCCGGGGATTGGGGCGCAAGGTGGCAGTTTGGCGGAGGTTTCGCAAATTGGTATGAACAAACATTGTGGCTTGTTGGTCAATGTCTCAAGAAGTATCATCTATGCTTCTGCCGAGCTTGATTTTGCCGAAAAAGCCCGCCAAGAAGCGCAAAATATTCAACAAGAAATGGCTGTTTATTTGGATAAATACTTAGGCATTGCAGGATTAAAAGATTGAAATTTGTAAAATATTGCTAATCAACAAGTTATGTATTTCAAGGGGTTCTTCACTATTTTTCGAGAAATACCGACTAGTTGGTAAGGCTAAACCCATTCACGCGCGCAGGCTAGACAGCCCGCGCTACAATTTTCCTGAAAAGTGCTGAAGAACCGTAAATATTGCATCGCTTGTGATGAAATGATTGGCAAACAATTAATTAAAGACTAGAACATCGCCCACTGCTCAATCTATGAACCTGCAAAAATATCAACATTTGTTAGCCAAAATATATACAGATGCCGATTTTAGGCGGCGTTTTTTTGCTGAACCGGTGCGCATCGGCGCAGAATTTGATTTGGAGGAAGCTCTTGCCCTCGATTTAGCCCAAAAACATCAACAAGCCATTGATTTTTATAGTGATACGCTCCTACGCAAACGCCGCCAAGCTATCAAAAGCCTGTTGCCCCAGACTTCGCAAATCCTTGATAATCAATTAAATACCTTATTTGAAACCTTTGCTCAAAATCGCCCACTCCTGCGCGAAGACCGCTACGCCGAAGATAGCTTTGCCTTTGGCAAATATTTGGCAAAAACTACTTTGTTTGAGCAATTGACGCAAGCCCAACAAGAAAAAATTATTTTCGAAACACTACAAATTCGCCTAGAAAAACCTTATTTCTATTTTCGGCGATTTCGTTTTCATCCTTTATCCACAACTGACCAAAGCTCCAAAGGTGTTTTTTATTTGCATTTTCACTGCTGGAAATGGTATTACGTGCGTTGGTTTTAGGTTTATCGAGATAGTTATAATTGCTAATCTCTTACCCTCAATAATTCGGAATAATTTTTATAAGTAATTGATTGTCAATAAGTTGTAAAATCTAAAAATAAAAAATACTTGATTTACACCTTAGTAATGATTACAAAATAAAGTAACACTTTTGAAAGTATAATTAATTGAAAATCCTCCAAAGGCGGACACGGTCAGGTGATTGTATAATTTCTAATCCCTAATTATTAATTTCTAACTCCTTACTAATTCTACTTTGGCACTTTAATTTTTTGCACCAGATATGCACATAGAAAACATAGGAAAATACAATTTCAGCCAGATAATCGAGGGGAAATTTACCCTCTAATTAAAATTTTATCACCCATAATTTAACGTGAATATTTTTGCAATCAATTGATAATGAGCTAGTTATGATGCAAAAATGCGCCCTTTTTGACAAATCATCAATTATTTTAAAAATAAAATTGTATTTTTTTAATATAATAAATATTTAATATGATTTTTGTAAAAGTATATAAAATACTGAT
>JALONJ010000310.1 GCA_025455045.1 Microscillaceae bacterium
TACAGTTAAAATGCTGATTATCAATTACTTATATATTTTGTTATTTTTATAAATATAAAAGTTAAAATATGAAAGTTTTGTTCAATTATTTTACAGTGGGAATTGCTGGTAAAGAACCAAATTAAATATGTAACTTGCTCATAATCAATTAGTTATGATTTTTGAAAAATTTAAACTATGAACTTTACCCGTCTCTAACAGATAATTTATGTATTAGGAACAAGAGTAAAATAAAGTAAACAATTGAATTTATTAATTAATTGATAATCAGTGTACTACATTAGCACATCAACACATCTTAATAATTAACTCATTACTTATAACCATTCACCAATCTTTTTTGTATTGATTTATGATTTATTTCAGACCATTTACCCATTATGCAAAGTTTTATGCTTAAAAGAATCAAACAAGGCTTATTTATTTTTTTAATCATTTTTTTGTTTTTAATCATTTTTGTAATGCCGAGCTGTCTTAGTTTTCGGATGTCCGATCGAAAAGTGCAAGAGTACTTTGCCAATCAGCCCCAAAAGCCTGTCCTCGTTGACTTAAAGGTCGGCAAACGCAAAATGCGCTATGCACACATCGGCAACGACTCACTGCCGGTGGCGGTTTTTATGCACGGCTCACCCGGCTCGTGGACCGATTGGAAAGACTTTTTTAAAGATTCTACCTTGTTGCGAAGCGTAAAAATGGTAGCCATTGACCGCCCGGGTTTTGGGCAATCGGGCTATGGCAATACCGAGCGTTCTTTGCAAAAGCAAGCTGAGTTGGTGAAGCCCATTCTTGATAAATTTCAGCAAAAACGACCACTTATTTTGATTGGACATTCCTTGGGTGGTCCGCTCATCGCGCGGCTGGTGATGGACTACCCACAGGTGGCAGATGCGCTGGTGTTTGTTGCGCCGTCTATTGCGCCCGAACACGAAAAAGTCTTTTGGATACAACACGTAGGCAATTGGATTCCTTTTCGCTGGCTGATACCCGGGGCGATGAAAGCCAGTATTCAAGAAATATTGCCACTCAAGGAAGAACTGACCAAAATGCTACCTTTATGGCAAAATATTCGCCAGAGAACCATTTATATTCACGGCACTATCGACCAATTGGTACCGATTGGCAATGCTGATTTTGCCAAAAAAATGCTTAAAAACGCGCCTACCGACTATGTAATTGTCGAGCAAATGAATCATTTTGTGCCTTGGAGCCATCCGCATTTGATTAAAGAAGCTATTTTGAAAATAGTCGCCGAGTGGAGCAAGAAATGAGTTTTGGGTGCAGATAAATGTTTTAAGTTATTGTTTTTAAAAGCAGTGTAACTATCTGTTTATCAGGTATTTACAGATTTTTCATTTGCAAAAGTAAATTTAAAAATAAATTGTATAATTCGTATATTTTTAAAACCCAAAAGAATTGTCTGTATTGGAGGTATGGCTATTTTTTGGGTTTTAAAAATAATTTCAAATACCTGATAATCAATGTTTTAAAAAAAGTATTTAATTTTATCGCTAAGACAAAGCTATTTAAATAAAATTTGTATTTTTTTAATATTCTTTTAAAACCTTCCCATTGACTTATAAATGATACAATTCATTCATTATCAGCAAATTAACTTATGCAACTACTTAGCAATGATTGCAAAACAAGGCACAGATTTGCAAATATGTAACTAATTGATTATCAGGTGATTATATAATTCCTAATTGTTGATTTCTAACTCCTAATTCCTCATTTCCAACCTCTTGTATTTTGAGCTAGTTCTTTTTGTTTTTTGATCAATTGGTCTTCCAGTTCTTTGGCTTTTTGGGGATATTTTTTAATCAAATTATGGGTTTCGTTGTCTCGATTTACATCGTATAGTTGAGGTTTGAGTGGGGGAACGAGCCAATTTGCCAACCAATTGGTATAAGCCTTTTTGCGGGGACTGTGAAATTTGTAGCGCGCATCGCGGATACAAGTCAATTTGCCGTTTTCGGCTTCAAAATAATAGAGATAGGGGTGGATTTTGTCGTTATTTTGCAACCACAAAGGCAATAAGTTTTTGCCATCAGTAATTCTATCGGTGGGCAAAGGCAAACCCAACAAATTGAGGATAGTAGGCATAATATCCGTATTCATCGCCGGAGTGGGGCTTACTTGATTTGCCGCGATTTTGCCTTGCCAACGCACCAACAAAGGCACACGCATTCCGCCTTCGTAGGTTTCGCCCTTGCGCCCGCGCAGGTTGCCTACGCTGCCATTGGTATCGCCGCCGTTGTCGCTGGTAATGATAATGAGCGTGTTTTCGTCCATTTTGTAGGTTTGCAAGGCTTTGAGCAGGTCGCCGAGGCTTTGGTCTAAATCGGCAATCACATCACCATACAAACCGGCGGGCGATTTGCCGCTTTGCTTGGTGGAGGCAAAGTGGGGTACGTGGGGAAAATTATGGGCAAAGTACAAAAAAAATGGCTTATCTTGATGAGTCCGAATAAACTCAATGGCTTCGCGGGTGTATTTTTCGGTCAGTTCGGCTTGGTTTACTCCCTTTTGTTTGATAAATCGGTCTTCATCGGCATAGGCATCTAAAAATTGGCGGGTTGTGCGGTCAAATACTTCAATTTCTTGGTTGCGGTAAATGTGCAAAGGCTGCATATCATTGCTATAATGCACTCCGTAATAATAATCGAAGCCAAAATCATTGGGCAAATGCCCTTTTTTATCGCCAAGATGCCATTTGCCCACCATTCCGGTTTGATAACCCACCGATTTGAGGACTTCGGGAAGCAAAATCTCGTCTTGTAATAAATGATTGGGGCGGTCATTGGTTTTTTTATAAAAACTAATCCACGAATTTTCGGGAAAAAAGACGTGATTGTTGCTATGCGAGCGCACCGGAAAACGCCCGGTGAGCAAACCCGCGCGCGAGGGCGTACATACGGGCGAAGACGAGTAAAAATGAGTCATTTTGAGGCCGCGCTTTGCCAGCGTGTCCAGATTGGGCGTAGCAATCATTGAGTTGCCATAACATCCCAAATCGCCGTAGCCCAAATCATCGTACAAAATCAGGATAATGTTGGGGCGTTTGATGGTATCATTCATTTTGAGCGCTTGGAGGTAGGCTTTTTTTTGCGACAAATGCTCAGGCTTAGGTGGATTATAAAAATACCAAGCCTGTATTAGATTGTAGGCAATGAATAAAATAACCACAATCAAGCTAAAAAACAAGGTGTATTTCAACGATTTGAAAAAAAATCCAATCGGAAAAATAAAAATATAATATAGTATTTTTTTAAAAGTAGCCATTGGTTTATAATGCTTTGGTTAAGTAGTCCATAGAATTTTGTGGTCTTATGGAGGCTAGAGTATTTTAGAATTAGAAATATAAGTTATTGATTACCAATTATTTGCATAAATCAAACAGCCCAAATTTTGGTTTGTAAAAGCAATTAAGCTATTTATGATTAAATTTGCAATTTTGGTAAAACCAAAATATGTTATCCCTTATTAAAAATACGCCCAATGTCGTATTGTATTTAAAAATTAAAATCGGTTGTTTTGAAATTATCATTTAGGCTAACTATTTGATAATCAATGCTTTATCAGTAAATTTAAAAATCAAGCCAATGCCGGTCAAGATTGCTTTAATTGACGATAATCCCAAACTATTGCGCTCATTGAGTCAAAATTTGGCTTTTTTTTCCGAAGTCAAATTGATTTTTATGGCAAATAATGGTTTGGATTTACTAACCAAATTGCCCCAAAATCCTTTGCCCGAAGTGCTTTTGATGGATATTGAAATGCCCGAAATGAATGGTATTCAAGCCAGTTTCGAAATCAACCAAAGATACAACGGACAAATCAAAATCATTATGCTTACGGTACTTGACCAAGAAGATAAAATTTTTGCCGCTATTCAAGCCGGTGCTTCCGGCTACCTGCTCAAAGACGAAAAGCCCGCCAAAATCGTGAATGCCATTGAAGAAGTGATACAAGGTGGGGTACCAATGTCGGCTTCCGTTGCCCAAAAAACGCTCACCCTGTTGCGCAATCAAACCTCGCAACCCCAATCCGCCAGCGAACTAAGCCTCAGCCCTGAAGTATTTGATTTGACCGCCCGCGAAATTGAAATTTTGCAAGCAATTGCCGCCGGTTTATCGTATAAACAAATTGCGGAAAAACTTTTCATTTCGGACAAAACCGTCAAAAAGCATACAGAAAATGTGTATGCCAAACTTCACGTCCACTCGAAGTATGAAGCCATCAAACTCGCCGAGCGCAATAAATGGGTAAAGTAGCATTTGGATTGCTTTGCTTTCATTGGCTAAATTTTTTGTTTTCCTGACATTAATCATAGTTATTTTTCTTGCCATAGTTTTATTTTACTTTATCAAAAAGTAATTGTAAAGCCCAAGGGTTTTAAATTCAAATGCTTGATTATCAATTACTTATCCCTTGTAGTTCTTGGAAAATAAAGCTAATCTAAAATTATGAAAAAGTTATTAGTTCCTATTGATTTCTCCGACTGTTCGCTCAATGCCCTTCGGGTTGCCTATCAACTCGCCCAAAAAGCCCAAGCTCAACTCCAAGCCTTGCACATTGTAGAGCCGGTTTACTCGTATGTAGGTGCTGCCGATGGTATGTACCTGAGTGCCGAAGTGGAGCAAAAATACCTTGAATCATTGGTAGCCGCTGCCGAAGAAAAAATGAAAGAGATAGCCCAAAATCCAGATTTTGGCGGCGTAGAACTCGATACTCAAGTCAAAATTGGCAATATGTTTAATCTTATCAAAAAAGAAATAGAAACACAAAGCATCGATTTGATTGTAATGGGTACACAAGGTGTAAGCGGGATAGATGAAATACTGGTTGGCTCTAATACCGAAAAAATCGTCCGAATGTCGGGTTGTCCCGTGCTTACGGTCCGAGAAAATGCCCAAGTACAAGATTTCAAAAAAATCGTATTGGCTACCGATTTGTACTCCGAAAATCGGGCTATCATTGAGCAAATTCAAGCCCTTCAACAATTGCTCGAGGCGCATTTGTATTTGGTTTATGTAAACGAACCCGGTGATTTTCAAGCGCAACGTGGTATCGAGGAACGCAAAGCCGAGTTTGTTCGGTTTTTTGGTCTCCAAAATTACTCTTTCCAATTGTATTGCGACAAAAGTATAGAAGCCGGTATTTTGCACTATGCCGAAGATATTGAAGCCGATTTGATAGTGATGGTTACGCATCAACGCAATGGTATTTCGCACTTTGTCGCCGGAAGCATCGCCGAAGACATTGTCAATCACTCACCGCGCCCGGTTTTGACCTACGGATTGAAAACCAAAGCCTTGTCATAAACTACGCCAATTAAAACGGGGGGCATTTCAAATTTACGTATTTCTTTTGCCTCACCCTGCCCTCTCCGAAGGAGAGGTGAATAGGTAGTAAATTTGAAATGCAACCATTAAAAACCTGATAATCAGTATATTATATACCAAATAAAACCCTCGTTACTCTCCTGCCGATTTTTGGCGGGAGGGTAGGAGAGAGGCATCAAATTTTTAAATGAGAATATGAAAACCATCTTAGTTCCTTTTGATTTTTCAAAATGCGCCCAAAACGCCCTGCGATTGGCAACCCAGTTAGCCCGCAAAACCGAAGCCCAAGTTTACATTAGTCATATTGTTGAACCGGCACATCTCAATCTGATCAGTGGCAAAGGCGAAAACTCCTACGGCTTGGTATTGAAATATTTTGAACACGTAAAGGGTATTGTGCTTGAAAACATCGAGAAAATATTGCAAAGTCCTGATTATGAAGGAGTTAAATTTCAAAAGTTTGTTGAACAAGGCAGTATCCACAAAACCCTATTGCATCATATCAGTACTTTGGAAGTGGACTTGGTAGTGATGGGAACACACGGCGTAGGGGGCTTGGACGAACTCTGGGTAGGCTCGCGTACCGAGCGTATTGTGCGTTACTCACCCGTACCGGTACTTACAGTGCGCAAATTGGACAATGATTTCAACATCCAGAAAATCGTCTTGGCAATTAATTTGGAGGACAAACAAATAGAAACTATCAAAAAAGTAAAACGTATTCAAGCCTTATTCGCTGCGCACGTCCAACTTTTATATGTCAATAAACTCACCGGTTTTTATGGGAGTCAGGAGATTCACCAACGCCTTGATGTGCTTGCCGCCAATGCTCAACTCGACAATTACTCTACCCACTATGAGTCGGCTTACAACGAAGAACAAGGGATTCTCAATTTTGCCAAACGCGAAAATGCCGATTTGATAGCCCTTGCTACACATCAGCGCAATGGGTTGTCGCATTTGCTTGCCGGAAGCATTACCGAAAATATAGTCAATCACACGGCCGATATTCCGGTTTTGGCTTGTGCAATAGTTTGATTAAGTATCTGATTATTCAATAATTCGGAGAGTTTCTAGTTCCGAGTTTCTAAGCTCCCTACCCCGCCAGAGGCGGGAGAACTAAGCTAAGTAATTGAAAATCAAGTAATTAACTGAAATTTTGTAATTTTTATAAATGCTTGATTATCAATAAGTTATAAAATATCTACGAAGGATTGGTTATTGATAAATTACAAAAAGTAACACCAAAAGTTTAATTAAATAGCAAATATCTATCAATGAAAAAAATATTAGTTCCAACCGATTTTTCTCCGGCGGCTGCCAATGCTTTAGCAGTAGCTACACAAATAGCCCAATTAGCCGGAGTACAAGTCCTGCTTGTGCACCTGCTTGACCCCAATGCTGATGCTTTTTTTGAGTCAGACCAAGACTCCGAAATTTCGCCTGAGGAATCGCAAAAACTTCACCTCGCCCAAGCCGAGCTTCAACTGCAAGAGCTGGCAAATCAGTCGCCGCACGGACTCGTTACTACACAGGCTTTGTTGGGCAAAATTCCGCAAGCTATCAACGAAGTCATTGAAAATGAGGTAGTTGGCTTAGTAGTGATGGCAACTCATACCGCTACCGCCATTGAAGATATGATATTTGGTTCGCATACCGAAAAAGTAATTCGGACTGCCACTTGCCCGGTTTTGACCTTGCGCGAGCCGGTCAAAGATTTCACGGTCAAAAACATTGTCTTGGCAAGCAACTTTGCCGAAGACCAACTACGGGGTATGGCAAAAATTCAAGCCCTCCAACAAGCATTTGGGGCTACTTTGCATTTGGCTTATATCAATACGCCCGAAGATTTTATGAATAATCGCCGGATTGCGGAGCGCAAAGAGGCTTTTTTGCAAAAATTTCCGCTTCAAAACTTTACTTTTACGATTTACAATGATTTTACAATTGAAACGGGTATTGCCCATTTTGCCGAAGATTGCGAAGCCGATTTGATTGTTTTATCCGCCCATCATTGGGAAGATTATGAAGGTTTTGATACTTCGCATACCAGCGATGTCATCATTAGCCAAGTAAGCTGCCCAGTAATGACTTTTTGATGAATTTTATTCATTTTTATAATTTTGAATCTTCGCTACTTTTCAGGAATTGCCTTTGGGAATTCCATTGAATTCTGAAAAGCTCTCGCTTTTCAGTGATTCTGAACATTACCAAGCAAAATGAA
>JALONJ010000311.1 GCA_025455045.1 Microscillaceae bacterium
AAAATAATACAAGTTTATTTTAAATATAATTTATAATTTACCGAAAAAATGTATTTTTTACATTATAATTATTTGATTATCAATTAGTTATAAAAATATCCACATTAATTTATCGGCAAAAAAATCCTAAAGGTTGTGCCTTCGCGCCATTGGGTTTCTACTTCTATTTTGCCTTGCAGGGCTTCAACTTGGGTTTTGACCATATACAAACCCAAACCCTTGCCTTCTACGTGGTCGTGCATCCGCTTATACAAGCCAAATATTTTGTGCAGGTTATCGGGCGAAGTTTTGATACCTACTCCATTGTCTTTGACCACAATACACACATTATGGTCAATGGTAAAGGCTTGTATTTCAATTGTCAATGTACGCTCCTGCGCACGATACTTGAGCGCATTGTCCAACAAATGATACAAAATATTCTCAATGTAATTTTGAATCGAGAAAAACTGCTCAATTGGCTGTATTTCAACCTTCAAACTTGCGTGGGCGGCTTCCATTTCCGGTTGAAGTTGGCGGGCAAGTTTTTTGAGAATCTCCTCCAAATTGATGCGCTCGCGGATTTTTTCTACTCGATTTTGAATGTTGAGAATATTGTCCAAATCTTTGATGACCATATCCAAGTTTTGGGCAGATTTCTCGATATATTCCAACAATTTATAATTGGATAAATCGGCGGGGTTTTCCTTGTTGATGATTGAAGTCAGCCCCAAGATATGGGCAATTGGGGCGCGAATATTGTGCGAAATTATTTGCGAAAACTCCTCCAAATCTTGGTTTTGCTCCACCAAATTTTCAATGGCTATTTTGAGTTCTTTGGTACGTTTGGTGATTTCTTTTTCCAAATTTTCGTTCAAATGCTTGAATTGGGCTTGTTGGGCTTCAAGTTCGGTATTGCTTTCCTCTAGTTCTTGGGTGCGATTGCGGACTTTTAACTCCAACTCCTCATTGATTTGCTGTTGCAAAGCAATGGTAGTGGCTTGGGCAGTTTGTTTTTCGGTTTCTATCAACTGTTTGCGCAAGCCCAAAGCCAAGGAAAAACAAATCAGCTCTACTAGCACCCCAAACTCGATGATATAACTGCTATCCGAAAAAGTAAGCCCAAGCAAAACTTGATTAATAACCAAAATCCCCAAAATAATTGCCAAAAGTGCCGACAACAACAAGACTGCACTGCCCGCCAAAACCAAGCGACCTGCCGAGTCGGTTTTTTGGTTGAGTCGAAACAAGACAAATACCAAGCCCACCAAAACCAATAAAGTAGGCACAGTCAATAGCAAGTCGGACAAAAACACATCAAACCAGATGCCCAAAATCAACAAATTGAGAAGCCACTTTGCGCCGACAAAACCAATCATCCAGCTTATAAACCGATGTAGGCGAGGGTGTCGAATTTGGGTTTGAAAAAATGTTTGTAAAAACAAAAAATAAGCAATTTGCGCCCACTCCTCAGCCGTGGCATTGACAAAAATGGCGGCTTGCGGGTAGTTTCCTAATCCATAAGTAAAGAAAAAATTGTGTTGAAACATTAAAAACACTATCAAAGTAATCAGATAGAGTACATAACAGAAATAAGCGCGGTCGCGCACCGAAGCAAACAAGAGCAGGTTGTAAAGAGCCAACATCCACAAACCACCCTGCAAAAAAATTTGTCCATAATCATAATCTCGACTTTGTTTTAGGCTATAAACAGCTTGCTCAAGCCGAAAATCGAGGCGAGGCGGATAGTTGTTGATGGTTTGAATCCGTAAAAAGATACTGATTTTTTGGTCTTTGGGTAGCCAAAAATGCAATTTGAATCGCTCATCAGCACTAGGCAAGCGGTAAAGCGGCACATACATACCAAGTTTTTTGGGCAAAATTTTGCCTTCATTTTCTACAATGTAGGCATCAATGAGATTGACATTAAATTTTTGTAAAAAATATAAATACCACTCGCTATCGCGGTTGGTTTGATTGACAACCTCCCATTTTGCCCAATAAATGCTTTGGGGTTTGAGTGAGCCAAATGTGTTGAGGGGGCGAAATTGCGCCTGAAAATCGGACGTGCGCACTTGCGTCAGCGTAAGTTTTTGGGTTTTGTCCTCGACAATTTGCAAATAATCGAAGGCGCGGTTGTAAAAATCGCGCGATTGTCGGATGACAAAAGCATTGGGGTTTTGCGCCAAAATGATGGTGCTTTCTCCCAATATCCACAAAAAAATAATGATAAATCTTGCCACAAAATGCTTAAATAATGAATAGTGAATAATGTAGAGTGAATAATTTTTTAATTACTTGAAAATTCGCCTTTGGCGAAACACGTCCGCCAGAGGCGAGATTCGTCAATAGTTTATCAAAAAATGTTGTTTACATTATTTTTTTCTTGTTCCTAAGAGTAAAAAAATACATCTGATATAATAAGTAATGAGTTAATTATAAGATGTGCTGATGTGCCAATGTAATCCATTGATTATCAATTAATTCATAAATTCAATTGTTTACTTTATTTTATTCTTGTTCCTAAAATACAAACAATTGATAATCAGATAATTAGCTATTACAAATAGACAATCAACTACCTCTAATGCCCAATTTTTTTTATTTGAATATAATGCCAAAAATAAAGCAAAACTTTTACAAACACCCTGCCGAATAGATGATTTTTTGGACAACAACCACGCAATGCAAACAAAAAGCGAAACTGCTTTGCGCAAAAGCAATTTCGCTCTATGTATATAAAGTATTGATAATCAGTTACTTATTTCTTAGGGCGAAATTCTTGATAGTTCGCCTTCAATAAGGTGTAGCTCGCGCACCAAATATTTGACCATATTTTCTTCAGATTCATTAAAATCTTGCGAAGTTTCGGCAAAAAGATTCAAAGTATCTAAGATAGTTTCCTTGTTTTCGGGAAAATTTGTCAAATGATTTTGCAAAGCTCGAATATACAGTTCTTTCCACTTATCAATATTTTGAATTAAATATTCAAATTCTTGGGCAAAAATGCTTTGTAATTCCTGCACTCGTTTGGCACCAAAACCATCTTGAATAAATGAGTCGCCGAGGCATTTGACCAACTTTTGTAGATAAACTTTCTCTTTTTGGTCAAAAAAGCCATCACTCAAAATAATCAGAACTGCCGGAAAAAACTCGGCAAATAAGGTAAACTGCTCAATAGAAAGATTGAGCGGGCGTTCTTGTGTGTAGTGTTCGTATAATTTTTCAATGTTTAGCATAATCCGTTACTTCCTCTTCCTCAAAACGATTGTGTAATTTGACGGGGTCGCCTTTGCGCAGTCGGAGGTTTAATATTTCGACAAACAAAGAAAATGCCATCGCAAAATAAATATAACCTTTGGGTACGTGAACCTCGTGTCCGTCCACCACAAACGACTCCGTAACCAACAAAAATCCGATTAACAATAAAAATGAAAGGGCAAGCATTTTGACCGTAGGGTGTTTCTCCACAAAATCGCTGATGCGCCCGGCAAAAGCCAAAGTAATCAGCATTGAAATAACTACTGCCAAAATCATAATCAGTATATCTTTTACCAAGCCTACGGCGGTCAGGATTGAATCTAAAGAAAACACAATATTGAGCAATACAATTTGGACGATTGCATTGGTAAAACTGTTGGCTTGCGATTTGGGATTGGCGTGGTGGTCATCTACTCCCTCGAGTTTGGCGTGGATTTCGGTAACGGCTTTATACAACAAGAAAATACCGCCTACCAGTAGTACCATTCCCTTTTCGGTAATGTGAAAAGTATGCCCCAAGAAACTTGCATCTACCAATTTGTCTTTTAAGCCTACCAACCAAGAAATAAATAACAGCAAAATGACTCGGGGAATCACCGCCAAAATATTGCCCCACGTGCGGGCGCGTTTTTGCTGACTTCGGGGCAGTTTGCCCGAAATAATTGCAATAAATACAATGTTGTCTATGCCTAAGACAACCTCCATCAAGGTAAGCGTGAGTAAACTGATAATGCCGTCGGTCGTAAAAAGTGCCTCCATTATATACTTGTGCTAGATTTTGATAAATCATTGACTTTTTTGTCTGTTCCGATAGGTAAAGGGCAAATTTGGGTCAATGAGATGATTTTTTAAAATTAATTTTCAAGTTAAGGCGATTTTTTAAGAAAACAAAAATCGCGCGTTTTTTTATGTGATTAAAAAAAAATATTCATTAAAATTTTGAGTTTTTTGGGTTTAAAATAGCCTTTTGGGGGCTAGTTGTTAAATTTTTTGGTAAAGTACGCGAAAAATTATTATATTCAGATAATTTTGAAATATTTACTTAAACAAAATGCTTGGAAATCAAATTTTATTTTCAAAAGATTAAATTTAATTTCTATATAACTTTCTCATAATCAATGGATTATCAACTAAACTCGATTTTTCGTAAAACTATTTTCCAAACACTATTTTTTCAACTGTTTTGGGGTTTGTGGGCGCAGGGGCAAGTGCAAGAAATTATTTTTTTGCAATTGAACGATACTTACGAGATAGCCCCTTTGGCAAACGGCAAGGTGGGTGGCATGGCGCGGGTAGCCACCGTGTATCAACAACTCAAAGCCCAAAATCCGCATACGTATATGATACACGCCGGCGATTTTTTGAACCCTTCGGTCATTGGCACCTTGCGTTATGAAAATCAAGACATCAAAGGGCGACAAATGATAGAAGTAATGAATCAAATGGGTATGCAATATGTAGGCTTGGGCAATCACGAATTTGACCTCAAACCCGCCGAGTTGCAAGCCCGCCTCAATGAATCGAGCTTTGTGTGGATAGGCTCAAATGTGCGCCAAAAGGCTGATAATCAAGCATTTGCCAAAATCAAAAACGGCACTCGAGAACCTTTGCCGACTTACCAAATTTTGCGCATTGGGCAGTTGCGAGTTGGGTTGCTGGGTTTGATTTTGCCCATCGAGCAGCGAGCGTATGTGCAAACCCAAGATGCCGTACAAACTGCCCAAAACCTTTGCCAACAGCTTGCCGACAGCACCGATTTTATCTTGGCAATTACGCACCAAAGCATCGCCGAAGACCGGCAATTGGCGCAAGCTATACCGGCTATTCGGCTCATTATGGGCGGACACGAACACGAAGCCCACGCCGAAACCGTCAAGCAAACCCTCATTCGCAAAGCCGATGCCAATGCCAAAACTGTTTATATTCATTATTTGCAATACGATACCCAGACCCAAAACCTGACCATTCGCTCCGAACTCAAAACCATTGACGACCACATTGCCGAAGACCCTCAAACTGCCCAAGTAGTCACCAAGTGGCTCAAAATAGCCGAAAACAGCCTTCGCCAACAAGGTTTTGAGCCTTCGGAAGAAGTGATGAATACCAACGTACCACTCGATGGTCTGGAGGCTACCGTGCGCAACGATACCAGCAATTTGACCAAGCTATTGGCAGCAGCCGTTTTTTCGGCTTATCCTACTGCGCAGGCGGCAATATACAACAGTGGCTCTATCCGCATTGACGACAAAGTAGTGGGCAGGCTGACGCAATACGATATTTTGCGGATTTTGCCATTTGGGGGGGGCATTTGGCTGGTGGAAATGAAAGGCAATTTGTTGCAAAAAATATTGACCGTGGGCAGCAAAAATCAAGGAACCGGCGGTTTTTTGCACACCCAAAATTTGACTTATGGGGCGGCTAAATCGCAGTGGCAGTTCAAAAACCAAAAAATCAAAGCCAAAAAATACTATCGCATCGCCATCAATGAGTTTTTGTTGAGTGGCAAAGAAGCCAATTTGGACTTTTTGAATGAAAAAAACCCTGACTTAAAAGTCTTGCACAAGCCCGCCCCCGACAATCTGCAAGATACTCGCGCCGACATCAGAAAGGTATTTTTGGAATATCTTAAATCGAGGAAGTGAGGAGGGATATTTTGAAATTGATTGCATAAACATCTGATTATCAGATACTTATATTTTTCTAATACCCACCCGTATCTGCCAACATTTTGATTTCGCGGACCAAGCCAAATATACTCAAAAGATGATGGGCTTCGTGGAGCAAAAAAAACTCGGTCCAAGCAGATATGTTCATCAAGCCATACTTGGGGTGTATGCCTATGTAAGACAATTCGTCCTCATCGAGGCGGGCAATGAGTTGATAAATATCGCGGCGCAAAATCTGGATTTGTTCCAAAATATCGGGCAGGGCGGAGTTTTGCCAAGCCGGAAACTCTACATCGGTTTCGGCAGTGTAGCGGGCAAAGCTGGGGGTATCGCCTTGCCGGATCAATTGAATCCGCTCAAAAAATATTTCTTGATAACGCCCCAAATGGGCAATGTTTTCGTGAATTGACCATTTTTCGGGATTGGTGCGTTGCTCCATTTGGGCTAAAGACAATCCCGGTAGCAAGGTATCGAGGGTTTGGTGCTGGGTTTGTAAGCGAACTAGGGTAGAAGCGGCAAGTGGCATATTTTTGATGGTGAGTAGTGAGCAAAAACCTTTGAGCAATTAGGAATTAAAAATCACATAAATTACTGATATTCAATTAGTTACATCTTAGAAAAGATTATAAGGAAGGCTTCCAGCCGCGTACGTAAATGCGTTTTATTTTTCTGATTTGGGATTTATTTTTTGCCAAGTGTGAAGAAACAAAATTAATTTTAAAATTTTGATTCCAAAACTGAGATAAAACCCTAACTTGAGACAAAATTAAACGAATATAAATGATGGAATTGGTTTTTAAGAATTTTTATTTGGTCGATGAAGAAAATCTCGAGGATTTGACCGGCGTTATGAGAGCGCAGTTTGAAATAGCCGGTAGGCTTTGCTACGGAGAGGAGGTCGCCTTTGATACGATTCTCTACGAAACGTATGAAGCCAATTGTGAATTTTGGGAAGTATTTGATAGTCAGGCACTTGATAACCCTTTGTATGAGGTGTGGGTATTTGATGTCGATACGGCGGTAGTATTTTGGGCGGGTACAACCAACGATACAGGCGTGGGAATGATTCAGGGCGATTTTGACCCAATGGATAAGCTGTATGATACCCCCGAAAACCGCCAACTTGCCCAAGCCCTTGGCAAGGCTTTTTACAATCGCCAACCTACCAATCACTTGGCAGATGAGGGCGCAGCCCAAACCTATCAGAATGCTTTGAAAAATATCAAACAACAGGACAATGAAACAAATGATGAGTGATCTATGGGAATAGGAAGGGGGAGGGAATGGATAAGAGATTGTTTGATAATACTAGAATCTAATGTTTTATAACTACTTGATTATCAGGTGTTTATATTTTTGTATGCCAAATTCAAAATACTGTTATACAATTACATTTTTGCGCAAAGACGCTAAGGTACAAAGTATTGATTATCTATGAGGCTCTTTGCCTATTTTCAGGAAGTTCTAGCTTTATGCTAGGCTTAAACGCACTTACGCGCGCAGGCTGACAGCCTGCGTTACAATTTTCCTGAAAAAATATAAAGATTCATTCTCAATACTTCCAGCAATTCCCACTGTAGAAATTTTAAACGAATGTTTGATTTTTTAGAATATTTAAAAATAGGCTTTCTGTAACTAATTGATAATGAGGTGATTATA
>JALONJ010000312.1 GCA_025455045.1 Microscillaceae bacterium
AAAATCCAGAACTGGCTGATAATCAGGTAGTTACAAATAAATTAAATTCAGATTCAAAAACCAATAAAAATCCAGAACTGGCTGATAATCAGGTAGTTACAAATAAAGTAAATATAGATTCAATCTCCCCCTCTGGGGGCTGGGGGGCTTCAACCCAACTTGAAAACACCTTGGCAAAATCACCCATTAAGGATTCGGACACATTCAAGTTCCAATCACGGTTTCGCTCGCCCCTTTGGTTGAGTTTTACTGCCTCGCCACTTTACACCTTCCGACATATTTTACCCAACAATACCGATAGTTTGGTCATTACCCAGTTTGCTCCCAAAAATAGTTTTGCCCGCCAAACCACCGGTTTTGCCCTGAGCCTTGCCCTTGAAAAGCCCATCAATCAGCGACTCACTGCTTGGGCAGGGTTTTATGGCTTATCCACCCGCACCGCCGATGTCATCACTTACTACGACCCCGAGCAAGTAACTTACAATTATTTGCGAATTGACTCCGCACGAATGGTTGTTCAGCCCAACCTCAATGCCATAAGTACCCAGCAAAGCCACTCTTATCGGCATTTAACGCTCAATTTGGGACTCAAATACCACTTGGGCGGGCAAAGGATTCGCCAAAATCTAGTTTTGGGGTCAGGCTATAGTCGCTTGATAAGCTACCAAACCACCCCCAACGACTTGAAAACCAACTCCCTAAATCAACAAAATATCGCCCTGATTGTGAGCTACGAACTTGACTACCAGCTACTTACCCGTTGGCGATTGCGCATAGCTCCTACGGCTATCCACTATCTCAAACCTTGGTTTCGGAGCGATGCCCTGTATCAAGCCCGCCCCTACCAATTGAGTTTGCAAATCGGCTTATCCTATCGCCTACGATGATGTCGGTCTTTTTTTCAAATTATTTTGAAACCGTTGCCCGTGTCCTCACAAACAACTGCCTGAGCCAATTATTTTTTAAAATTTGGGCGCGTAACCGGCTGTCGTATATAGAGCCTCGTCTGCGTGCGCCCGCCCTGCTCCCTAGCGAGGGGTTTGCCCTCGCTAGGGAGCAGGGCGGGCGCACGCAGACGAGGTCTCTACCTTACGGCTTCCATCCGGCGCGCAAAATCCTCTTCATCTCCGCCAAATATCAACGATGAATTATACGCCCGGCAAGAATCTTCACAATCAACCAAAATTTTGCTAATTAGCTCGATAAAGTTTTGATAATCAACAAGTTTTATTTATTTTAGCGAAATCGTATTTAAATTAACTTTCTGATTATCAGACAGTTATGCAATTTACTGAGGTTTTCAACTTCAATGAGTTGCTCTAGTTTTACTCTTTTTTTCAAAAACTAATTTACCAAATCCTTGTACTTTGTTTATTTTCCGATGAATCTTGAAAAAAAATACTGGATTACTTTATTAATCACTTTTTTTTTATCATTTAACTTACAATCGGAAGTTATCCCAACTCCCCAAAAAATCGTTTATAAAGACGGGCTTTTCAAAATCACCGAAAAAATCCGCATTTCGCTTACCAATGACACCCAAACCAAAAACCTCTACGCCGCCGAAATCATCAATACCGCCCTCAAAAAAGTATTTCAAATCAACTCATACCTAGAAGCTGACCCCAAAGATGCCCAAATCTTGTTGATCTTTATTGATGAAAAAAAAGCCCAAGAGAGCCAAATTCCCGCCCATAAGCTCAAAGAGGGCTATCGCATTGTGGTAGAAGCCGAGCGTATTCGGATAGAAGCCGTCAATCCGCAAGGTATTTTTTATGGCGCACAAACCCTTGTCCAACTCCTGCAAGATGCCGCCCAAAGCAAGTCGCTCAAAGCCCAAGAAATCATCGACTACCCCAATATGGACGTGCGGGCAGTTTCCGAAGACATCAGCCGTGGGCAAATCCCGACTTTACCAACCTTCAAAAAAATTATTCAAAACCTAGCCCATTACAAGCTCAATACTTATATGCTGTATATTGAGGACGTGCTAAAATTTGACCAATACCCCGACATTGGGCGCGGACGTGATGCTTTGGAGAAAAAAGAAATCAAAGAATTGCTAGACTTTGCCCAAAAGCACTTTATCGAGATTATCCCAATTTTCCAAACCTTCGCCCACCAAGAAAATATTTTGGGCTTGGAGGCATTTCAAAACTTGGCAGAGTTTCCCGGCGCAATGTGTTTCAATACCGGCGAACTGACCTACAAATATTTGGACAATGTTCTCAAAGAAGTTGCCCAGCTCTTTCCCTCGCCTTACATTCACATCGGGGGCGACGAGAGTTTTGATGCCGGTATCGGCAAAAGCCAAGCCCAAGCCAAGCAACTGGGGCCGGGTGGTTTGCACGCCGCCCACTACAAAAAAGTATATGATATCTGCAAAAAATACAACAAAAAAGTAATGATGTACGGGGATATGTTGCTCAAATATCCCGAAACTTTGAAGCAAATTCCCAAAGACATCATCATTGTAGATTGGTATTTGAAAGCCCAAACCAACTACCCTTCAGTTGAGATTTTCAAAAATGCCGGATTTACAACTTATGTTTCGCCTAGTACTTACAACCATAAGACTATGTTTCCTTTGCATCTCAATAGTCTGCCGCTGATTGAGAGCCTCATCCGCACGGGCGAAGACTACAACGTAACCGGAATGGTGAATGCCAATTGGGGCGATATGGGTTCCGAAACCCCCAAAGAGTTGCTTTATTATGGCTATGCGTGGTCGGCGCATTGTAGTTGGAACTTGGCAAATATGGATATTGCTACATTTAATCAGGCTTTTTTTAGTGATTTTTTTGGTACGCGCACCCCTTATGCCGAGCAGGTATATCGGATTTTGAGCCAGCCTTTCAATCAGGTAGCTTGGAATGAGCTATGGCGACACCCGCTTTTGCCTTACAAAAATGTAGGGTTTTGGCAAGCCCCGATAGACATAAGCAGTCGCTGGCTGATGATAGACTGGGACAAATCGGCTCTGCGCCTTGCCCTCGATAGCCTCAAAAAAAATTCCCGCCAAAATCTTGACCACATTGAGGTACTGAATCTTAATTACCAAATTTTGGAATATTATAGCTTTAAGCTAAAAACTCAAGCCTTGTATCAAAACTTTATGCAAGCCAAAAAAGGCAATGTTGAGGATTTAATCAATCAGACCGATGCCAATTTACAAGCCTTGCAAAAACTCAAAGAGAGTTACAATAAAATTTGGAATATCTATTACCGACCGCAAGGTCTGCGACAAATTAATCAAAAATTTGACCGCTTGATTGCCTATTTTGAAGATGCCAAAGACAATTTGATTGGCGAACAATTGCCCAATCCCCTCATCAAAAGCCAATGGATATACGCCTGCGAAGACTCGACAAAATGCTACCGTGAAGCTGTATTTTATCGCCAGTTTGAATTGAAAGAACTGCCCGAATATGCGTATATTCAAATCGCCGCCGATACCTATGCCAATGTAACTGTCAATAGCAAAGATGTAGCCCGTATCTCAACCCGAAATATTTTTTCGGCACATCTCGACTCTGCTACCATTAGGCTCATCAACATCAGAGATTTGTTAAGGGTTGGGGCTAATGAAATCCAAATCATTGTAGAAAACCATAACCAAGGTCTTAAAAATTTGAATTTGTACCCTGTTACCACTGCCGCCGGAATCAATATATGTGCCTATTTCAAAAGTGAAAAACAAGAGCTATATGTTTATTCGGACAAAGATTGGGCTTTTCGAAATTGGGAAACCAAAAACCCGAGCTTGCCCTATCAAAAAGTCAAGATTTTGCCTTATCGTTATGAATTGACTATGCCAAACTTTCGGACCGAAAGGGCGAGTGTTTATGAAAAATAAGCTAAATAAAATTAGCTGGATTTGTGAATTTTCAAAATTTGGAAAATAAATAGACAATAAGGAATTGAAAATTGCGAATTAAAAACATATAAATCATTGATTATCAATAGATTATATTTTTTTAATTGTTTGTTTTATTTAAAATTATTACTCAAAATTTCTTAGCCCAACCCAAAAATCTCTCGCTCCCTACTTCTACATCTTCACTCCTGTTTTACAACCAAAAAAAAGGTAATTTGGCAATAAAATCGCCAAACTACCTAGCTCAAAGTTTACACTAATCTAATTCACCTGAATTTCCCGTTTGGGTTGTTCAGGTGAACTAGCCTTAAATGGAAGCTGAACGTGCAAAATGCCATCTACCAATTTAGCAGAAATATTTTCTTCATCTACATCCTCGTGCAAACGAAATATGCGCGTGAGTGAGTTGCGGTCAAATTCTTGAATCACCCACTTATTATCTTTATTCTCAATTTGTTCATTTTGAATAGCGATTACTTTCAAAAAACCGTTTTCCAGATGAATACTCACTTCATCGCGTTGGAAGCCCGGCAGAGCAATTTGAAGGTCAAAACTTTTTTCGTTTTCTTTTACATTCATAGCGGGCGTTTTTTCTTCATTTTGAATCATATTTTTGGCAAAAGGAGTTTGCCCCAAAAAGTGCGTACCGTCAATAAAATGCCGCCATTTACTGTTAAAACGCCGATAGGAGTCGTTGTTGTGATATAGCAGTGACATAGTTGTAAATATTTAGGGTTTTACCAAAGATTTCAAATTATATGCAGTAAAACTAAATAAGATTTTCGAGGGATAATATGATATTTGTCAGTCCAAAAAATGATAAGCAACTCAATCTTGGAGATCTAATCTGCTTCAAAAAAAATTAAAGGAGTAATAGCTTGATTATGAGCTACTTAGCCAAAGTATTATTGATTACAAATCTTACGCGCCAAGTTTTGTTGATGATAAACCAAGCCCGATTTTATCATTTTTTCTGGATAAAATGCTGTAACAAGTCTCAACAATTCAATATTTTAAGCAAGTTGAAATACTCAAGCGAAAATATGCGCAATCGTTTGCAAATGTTATTTTTTCTAAATTATTTTAACTATGGTTCGAGCAGTGAGGTGGTTTGGAAATATGAGGCAAAAACAATCACTTTATAAATTTTAGTTAAAATACTGATTATCAATTATTTATGAAAAAATACTTAAAATACCACTCATTGCCCCTTGAGTTTATATAATTGTTTCGAAACAAAATTTGCTAAATTTAAAAAAATGAATACAAACCAAAGTTTGTTAGTTGAAATTGCTTGGGAAGTTTGCAACCAAGTAGGCGGCATATATACCGTAGTGCGCTCCAAAGTACCGGCAATGGTAGAGCGTTGGGGCAACAACTACTTGATGATAGGTACTTACTTGCACGCCAATGTATTGGCGGAGTTTGAACCTACCGAAGACTTGAGTGGCGTGTTTGGGCGAGCCGTGTATGAAATGCGCGAGCGGGGCTATGAGGTGCATTATGGCACTTGGCTGGTTTCGGGCAGACCCAAAGTGGTGCTATTCAATCCCTTTGGAGGATTTCACGCCGTCAATGATACTCAGGAAAAAATTTTACAAAAGTATAACCTTGCTACTTGGAGCAATGAAGATTTGGTCAAGCAAGTGATTGCGATGGGTGTAATGGTCAAAGAGTTTTTGAGTATTTTGGCGCAAGACCATATCAGGGGTGGCAAGTCCATTGTGGCGCATTTTCACGAGTGGATGACCGGCTTGCCTATAGCCGATTTGCGCCAAGAACAACCCGCCATCAAGAGTGTATTTACTACCCACGCTACTATGTTGGGTCGGTATTTGGCAATGAACGACCCTGAGTTTTATGACCATCTCAATCAATACGATGCAGTAGCGATGGCAAAGCATTTTGGGATTGAAGCACAAGCCAATTTAGAACGCTTGGCGGCGCAAACCTGCCACGTATTTACTACGGTGAGCGATGTAACTGCCGAAGAATGTAAATATCTGCTAGGGCGCGAACCCGACCAAATTGTTCCCAATGGCTTAAATATTGAACGATTTGTGGCATTGCACGAGTTTCAAAATTTGCACCAATCTTATAAAGAAAAAATCCAGAACTTTATTATGGGGCATTTTTTTCACAGTTATTCATTTGATTTGGACAATACTTTATTCTTTTTTACTTCGGGTAGGTACGAGTTTCGCAACAAAGGTTTTGATGTTACTTTGGAGGCTTTGGCAAGGCTCAATTATTGGATGCAACAAACCAATAGCAACAAAACCGTAGTCTTTTTCTTCATTACCAAACGCCCAGTCGAGACCATCAACCCCACGGCACTCAATACCCGCGCCGTAATGGAGGAATTGCGCGCAACTTGCGACTCTATGCAAGCCCAAATCAAAGAAAAACTCTTTAAAATGATAGCTGCCGGCAATAGTTATCAATTGCCGGATTTGAATACCTTGATTGACGACTATTGGAAACTGCGCCTGCGCCGCACAATGCAGTCGTGGAAGAGCAATCACCTGCCGATTATTGTTACTCATAACCTCAAAGATGACCAAAATGATGAGATTTTGGCAGATTTGCGCCGTTTTCAACTGCTCAATCACCCCAAAGACCGCGTAAAAGTGGTTTATCACCCCGATTTTGTAGCTCCCACCAATCCTTTGTTTGGTATGGAGTACGGGCAATTTGTTCGAGGTTGTCATTTGGGGGTTTTCCCCAGCTATTATGAACCTTGGGGCTACACGCCTTTGGAATGTATTGCCAGTGGCATTGCTACCATTACGAGCGATGTAACCGGCTTTGGTGATTATGTCAAAAACACAAATCCTAATCACAATGAAGACGGCATTTATGTTGTCAATCGCCGCAATCGCAACCACGACAACATTACCCAACAAATAGCCGAGCATATGTTTGCCTTTACCAAGTTGTCGCGCCGCGAGCGCATTGCCCAGCGCAACCGAATCGAAAGTCAATCGGTGCATTTTGATTGGTCAAATTTGGCAAAGTTCTATGATGAAGCCCACGCCTTGGCATTGCAAAAATAGATTTTTGGTTTATCATAAATTGCTTGTAATGAATAGTGAATAATGTAGAATGAATAGGGCTTTTTTGCCACCTTTCAAGAATTTTGTAACGCAGGCTAAAAATCTGCGTTACAACTCTCTTACCAAGATGCAAAGAAGCGAAAATGTAATATAAGCACTTGAAAATCAATGAGTTATTAAATTATCTCGAATTCTTTACCCATTTTCACAAAATTCTCGCTTTATCCTAAACGCATTTACTCAGATAAGCTAGACAGCCTGCATTACAATTTTCCTGAAAAGTAGTGGAGAGTCTAATACATTACTTAACTAGCTGATTATCAGGTGTTTTAATTAATAATTATAAACCAGCCCCAACTCTTGGACCAATTGAATTTAATAATCGCGGGCAAAAACACAAAACACTAGACAACAACAATAAGTTATCAGTTTTTGATTATAACTATGCTATTTGAGATTCAAAATATTGCAATATATTATGGTTCTTCACCACTTTTCAGGAGTGAAAATCTTTTTTCTGAAATTTATCAATTTCAGTGATTCTGAGCATTAATGAACCAAGCGATAGCTTGGTGA
>JALONJ010000313.1 GCA_025455045.1 Microscillaceae bacterium
TTCGGTTCAAAAATTCAGGATAGTGTAGGGTTGCTTGGTTTCGTTGTTTCTTTTTTATCAAGAAAAAAGAAAGGCAGGTAACAAGTTTTTTTATAAGAATCTCATTATCAATGCTTTATGTAAAACCCGATTCATAAAAATTCTTACAAATTAAATATTCGTTTAAAATTTCTATAGTGGGAATTTCTGGAACTGAAACCCCTCCGGGGGCAGGGGGCTTAGAAATTGTCCGAACTATTGATTACTTGATTATCAGCCAGAGGCAGACACAGTCAATGGGTATAAATATGTATAGGTGTTTAACTTATTCTGTAATCATTTCCTAGGAATTAATAATTGGGCATTATTTAATTGTCTGATTTTCAATTAATTATGTTTTTAAAAATTTTAATTTATTTTGTATCTATTCCTTATTTCGGATTGAAACCATCAACGATTATTTTTTAAATTGGGCAGAGCCACCACCAGCAATACCAACAAAGTAGTGGTAAGTTTGAGCAAATTGGGGCTTACTCCCAAAGCCAGACTTACTGCCAAAATCAGGCGAAACAGCAAAGTTCCGGCAATGATTCCAAGTAGGCGATAGCTTATCTTTTGCCAACCCAACCAATTGCTTAGGCTTTCGCCAATCATTACCGAACCCAAGCCCACAATCACAATACCAATCCCCATATTGATGTCGGCAAAGCCCTGATACTGCACAATCAGAAACCCACTAAACGCCGTAAGGGCATTGGCAATACCTAAGCCAATAGTTTTCATTCGGCGAGTATTGACTCCATTGGCGCGAATCATTGTTTCGGAATTGCCGGTAGCCCGCATTGCCAAGCCAAAATCGGTTTTGAGCAAATAAGTAATCAAACCCCACAAACCAATATTCAGGAACAACAACACCACGAATTGCGAGAAAAAACTCGCTTGATTGAAATTAAAAATTTCTAACAAATTGGCGGTTTCAATCAAAGGTAAATTTGAACGCCCCATCATACTCAAATTGATGGAGTACAAAGCAGTCATTACCAAAATACCCGCCAGCAACGCATTGATTTTGAGGCGAGTATGAATCAAACCCGTACACACGCCTGCCAGCGCACCCGCCAAAATTGCCGCCCAAAAAGTAAGAAACAGAGGCACTTTTGCCAAAAGCAATAGGGCAGTTACCGCCCCGCCCAAGGTATAACTGCCATCGGTGGTAATGTCGGGAATATCAAAAATGCGCATTGAGATAAAAATCCCGATTGCCATTGCCGTAAACCCCAAACCCAGCACCAACGCCGAAAGGTAAAAATTGCGGTACTCAGCCGTAGTTTGCGGCTTGTTGAGGCTTGCTTTGGTTTT
Organism: Microscillaceae bacterium; assembly: GCA_025455045.1. GTDB lineage: Bacteria > Bacteroidota > Bacteroidia > Cytophagales > Microscillaceae > JALONJ01. The sequence goes on from JALONJ010000313.1 coordinate 1,339, forward strand.
GGATTGGGGGCTTACATCGGTAAATGAATCGTCTAATTTGAATTGAAATTGGTGGGCAATCGCAGCATTATATACCCGCCGGTGCGATGCAATAGGCTTTAGCTCCAACTGTCTGGTTTTGAGGTACTTAGCGGCGGTTTCGCCGGCTTCGTAACCCCATTGGTACATATCTGCCCCATACGCGCATACTGCCCCCCGCTTAACCAAGCCTTCTTCGCTGGTAAAAATCGGAATTTTGGCGGCTTGACAAAGTTTGTAAATCACTTCAAAAGCTCCGAATACCGCATTGTCGGGTGTAGCAAAAAACGCATCTATACTCTTATCGAGCAAGGCTTCGGTTACGGTTTGGACTTCGTTGGAGTTGTTTGCCGGAAGCGCAACTACTGTCAAACCCACTTCTTGGGCGCGTTTTTGAATTAAATTGTAAGCATTGACCGATTGAATTTCGGTTTGATTGTATAATAAACCAATTTTTTGGGCTTTGGGCAATAGTTTTTTGATGAGTTGTACGGCTGTGCCTATGTATTCTACCCCATCATACACGCCAAATTGATTGGGAAAATATTTGCCGTTTTTATCTACCAATTTAATCAAACTTGGCTCGGTAGAAACCATACTGCACACCGGCACTTGCTTGGTTTTTTGCATCGCCGTAACCACCGCCAAAGTGGGGCAAGCCGCCAAAAAAGCTACTTTTTCGGACAAACAATAATCAATGGCTTGAATCAAAGTCGGAACATCGCCTTGCGCATTGCGATAAATCACGCGGAGGGTATTGTTTTTTTCCGCATAACCGGCTTTTGCCAAAGCCGCAAAGAAGCCGACCCGAGCTTGCGCCAAAGTTTCGTCTTCAAAAGCATCAACAAACCCAATCAAAGGGGCTTCCGACTGCGGTGGCGAGGGTGATTGGCAGGTAGTAAACAGCAAAAACCAGCCAAAAAAAAGATTTCTAATCAATAATTTCATTTGACAAAGGCTTGGAGCCACAAGATTGAGCGTTGAGATTAAGGGTATTTTGTCAATATTAACCAAAAAATTTAGGAATTTTTTATTCCAACTACAATATTACATAATTAACTGATAATCAAATACTTATGTAAAAATAAATTTAGCCCAATTGTTTGAAATCTTTTTTTACATTTTTTGTATAAAAATGTAATTGATTGATAATCAATGCTTTATGAATGCCAATGGATTCTTTACTCATTTTCACAATACTTCGGACAGTTTTTATAAGTAATTGATTATCAGCTAGTTATGCCATTTTAAATATTTCTTGTAACTAACTGACCGTGTCCGCCTCTGGCGGATTATCAAGTACTTAACAAAAAACTCGGAACTAGAAACCAGAAACTGTCCGAACTATTGTTTCAGGAAGTTCTAGTTTTATCCTAAGCCAAAGCTCATTTACGCGCGCAGGCTAGACAGCCTGCGTTACAATTTTCTGGCAAAGGTGCAATCAATTAAATCTTGTAAGGCTTCAAAAACCTGATAAGATTTGTCCAGACGAAATGAGTTTAGATAGTTATAACTATTTGATAATCAAGTGTTTATTTAATTCTCAACCCTTTGGGTTATCTATCCCAATCTTCATCACTTGTCCGTTTGCGGACAAAATTGGGCATTGTTTTCAAAGCCTTAATTGGTTAAACCATTGATTATCAGATGTTTATATTTAAGGTATATTCTTTGTGGAATATTGAAGAAAATACCATATAATCCATTAAAACAATTTTGTATGTTTCGCAATTATTTAAAAATCACTTGGCGCAACCTGACCCGGCATAAAGTTTATACCTTTATCAATTTATTTGGCTTGACCATCGGGCTGACCTGTGCCATTCTTTTGTTTTTGTATGTGCGAGATGAACTTACTTTTGACTCCCACTACAAAAATTATCAAAAACTCTACCGCGCGACTGCTCATTTCAAATTCAAAGACCGAGATGATTATCCAGCTACTACGCCCGGGCTTTTGGCGGGGGTACTAAAAAAAGACTACCCCGAAGTAGCACAAGTTACGCGCACGGCTTGGCTGGGTGGCAAAACTTTTTTGACTTACCAACCCGAAAACAAACGCCTTTATGCCCGTGAAGTGGCGTATGCCGACTCCAATTATTTTCAATTGTTTGACCCGATTTTTTTAGCCGGAAACCCCAAAAAAGCCTTAGAAAAACCCTATTCCTTGGTTTTGACCAAAAGTTTGGCACAAAAGTTTTTCAAAAATCCCGCCGATGCACTAGGCAAAGTGCTGTTGGTCAATGACAACCGCGAAAATTATGAAGTAACTGCCGTAGTTGATGACCTGCCTCTCAACGATAGTTTTGGGTACAATGCTTTGGTCTCGATGAATAGTTTGCCCAAGCAAAACTTTTTGAGTAGCTGGGGCAATATGGCTTGCAATACTTTTGTCTGCCTAAAAGAAGGAGCTGATTATCAGGCAGTTGATAAAAAAATGCAAGCGATTTTTAAAAAATATGCCGCCCGCGAATTGGGTGGTTTTGAGATTGTCGGTACTTTTCACTTACAGCCTTTCAAAGATATACACCTTGGCTCAAGGCAACTCAATTTTGATACCGACCGCAATGGACAATGGGAATATGTGTATATTTTTGCCGTGATTGCGGTGTTTTTGGTGGCTATTGCCAGCATCAATTATATGAACTTGGCAACGGCGCGCTCGGTAGGCAGAGCCAAAGAGGTGGGGATTCGTAAAGTGCTAGGCTCAATCCGTAGCCAATTGATGGGGCAGTTTTTGCTGGAGTCTATCATTTTGACTTGGGTTGCCCTTGTATTGGCTTTGAGCTTGGTAGAGTTGCTTTTGCCCTATTTCAATCAATTGGCAGGCAAATCTATCAAAATCAATTACCTCAAGACCCCCGAATTGTTGTTGGCTTTTGTGAGTATTACGACTTTGGTGGGTCTCATCAGTGGTATGTATCCGGCGTTCTTTTTGTCGAACTTCCAACCGGTCAAAGTTTTGAAAGGTAAGTTTACGACTCACCGCCAAACCGCTTTTTTGCGCAAGGCTTTGGTGATTGTCCAATTTGCCATATCGATTATTATGATCATTGGTACTTGGATTGTATATCAACAACTTACCTTTGTCCACAACCAAGACTTGGGGTTTGACAAAGAGCAAGTACTGGTCGTAGAAATCGCCGGAGATGCGCAAACCAAAGTCGATTTATTAAAACAAAAAATCAAACAAATCACCAATGTCAAAAATGTAGCTTCGGTCAATGGCTCAATTGGCTCGCGCGATTTTAATGTAAATGGTTATTTGATTGAAAAAGATGGACAAATGAGCGAAACTTTGGTGTATAGTATTTTGGCAGATTACGATTTTTTGCCTACACTGGGTATTCAACTGCGGGCTGGGCGCAATTTCTCGAGAGAGTTTCCGGCTGATAGCACCAAAGCCGTGTTGGTCAATGAAAGCCTAGCCAAAAAAATGGGCTGGCAAGAGGCTTTGGGCAAGCGTGTACTCAATCCCAATCAGGCAGGCGATTTGGATTCCTTGCGCCGCACGCCGGGGGCTAGTGCCAAAGTTGTAGGTTTGCTCCGCGATTTTCATATCATTTCTTTGCATCAAATCATTGAGCCTTTGGTAGTGTCGCTCACCAGCAACCAGCAATTTTTGCGCCCCAATCGGCTTTTTGTGCGTTTGCAAACCAACGAGGTCAAAAACACACTTCAAGCTATCCAAACTGCCTACGGAGAAGTAGAGAAAAAACGCCCTTTTGAGTCGTCATTTTTGGACCAAAACTTTGCCGCACAATACGAAAAAGACCACAAACGAATGACTATTTTCTTTATTTTTTCTATCCTGACCATTGCCATTGCTTGCTTGGGTTTGTTTGGTTTGGCTTCGTTTATGGTAGAGCAAAAAACCAAAGAAATCGGGATTCGCAAAGTTTTGGGGGCTTCAGTTGGCAGTATTTTGGTTTTGCTTTCGCGCCAGTTTCTTTGGCTAGTGTTGTGGGCAAATGTATTGGCTATTCCGATAGCTGCTTTTGTAATGAATGATTGGTTGCAAGACTTTGCCTATCGGACAAATATTTGGAGTAATTGGTTTGTATTTATCTGCGCCGGTGCTATAGCTGTCCTGATTGCGCTGGCTACGGTGGGCTTTCAGGTATTCAAATCAGCACTCACCAATCCGGTCGAGGTTTTGAAAGATGAATAAACGTCTTTTGATGCATTGGCAATAGTTTGGACAGTTTTGGGTTTCTAGTTCCTAGTTATTTACTAAGTGCTTGATAATCAGCTAGTTATAAAAAATATTTGAAATAGCATAACTGGCTGACAATCAAGTACTTATAAAAAATGTCCGAAGTATTGAAAAATATAATTAATTGAAAATCCTCCAAAGGCAAACACGCTCAGGTAATTAAATGATTTATGATTCTTAATTATTTGATTCCCAATTCCTTAGCGCGGCTGGGCAAACCAGCATCAACAAGTTGAGCCAAATTTTTCAATCTCGTCATCCCCTCAGTAGAGAGTGTGGGGTTCGAACCCACGCGCCGAATTATCTCGACCTAGCAGTTTAGCAAACTGCCCCCTTCACCATTTGGGTAACTCTCTAGGGAATTGGGAATTAACAATTAGGAATTAGAAATGATTTAATTGCTTGATTTTCAGCCAGAGGCAGACACGGTCAATTAATTATATTTTTACAAGTATCACTTTATTTTGCATCTCTTACTAGGTTAAAATAGCTAGACAAACAGTTTATAAAAATAGCTTCCTATAATCATCTGATAATCAGCATATTACAATTTCGCAAAAGCATTTATGATTACCAATAATCAATTGTTTTTCAGAGTCGGTCAGGTAGGACTCGAACCTACTAGGTCTATCAAGACACCGGTTTTACAGACCGGCGAGCATCCACTTGCTCATCTGACCGTTGTTGTATTACGAGTGGAAAAGGTTGGTTACGATCCAACTCCTTAGCTTTTTCAGAGCTACGCTTCTACCAAGTTAGCTTCTTTTCCAAGTATGTAAAATGCTGATAATCAGATAATTAAATAAAAATTCGTAAATTTGAAAATCCACATTTTTCTTGCGGTCTATCCGGGAATCGAACCCGAAACTACTGATAGACAGTCAGTGATGATAACCGTTTCACCAATAGACCTTGTGGCACAAGCGGAGGGATTCGAACCCCCGACCGATGGTTTTGGAGACCATTGCTCTGGACTTACTGAGCTACACTTGTGTAAAATGCGGGAGGGGCAGGAATCGAACCTGCGTGCGGTCGCTTAACAGGCGAATGCTGTACCTCTCAGCTACACTCCCTTTTTTGTAACTTATTGATAATCAAATAATTATAAAATAATTCTTCGCTTTTTGTTCGCCCGGTGGGGTTCGAACCCACAACTCCCACATTAAAAGTGTGGTACTCTACCAACTGAGTTACGAGCGAGTCAGGTACTTACAGTTTGAGAGTTGGGAGCAACAAAAAAGCCTTTCGGTAGCTACCAAAAGGCTTTGTAATTATCTGATAATCATAAGATTATGTATAAATACCATCGCCTTTGGTGGGTACGTCCGACCAAAAAAATCCCCAATCACTAAAACTATAGTTATGATTATGTTGCTTCATTGTCTTCATTTTGATTATCTCAATTTTTTTGTTTTTCTAAATTATTTTAAAAATTACTTGGCGTAGATATTATCAGCCTTTTTGCCAAAACTATTTTCTATTCAAAATCAAAAAGCCTCTTGGTTATACGTCCAAGAGGCTTTGTAAATGCTTTATAATCAGTTGATTAAATATCAATACAAATCGCTCTTGGTTGGGGTGTCCAACTAAAACTAGAGTCGTTAAAATTTTTGTATGTGTTTTGATTTGATTTCATATTACAAATGTACGTAAAAAAATAATTATCATACAACTTTTTTAATAATTATTTTTTAAAATTTTTATAACTTATTGATAACCAGTTAATTATTTAAAAAAAATTTTGCTTATTTTCAGCAAATTCTAGCTTTATCCCAAGTGTTCTGATTATTAAATACTGTCGGATAGAATGATTTGGCTAATCATCATTAAAATTTTCGGTTCTTCACCACTTTTCAGGAGTGAAAATCTTTTTTCTGAAATTTATCAATTTCAGTGATTCTGAGCATTAATGAACCAAGCGATAGCTTGGTGAAAT
>JALONJ010000314.1 GCA_025455045.1 Microscillaceae bacterium
TACCCCTTTTGCAAAATAAATGACTCGTAAATATTTGATTGTCAGCCAGAGGCAGACACGGTCAATAAGTTAAATATTATTTAATAACAACAACTTAAATTAAGACTAGCTCGCCAATGTACCAAGTTTAGAAGCAAAAAAATCAAAAATATCAGCAACTTGTAAAGCAATGATTTAATCACAAAACAAGCTAGCGCGCTAATTTAATACATTGATTATCAAATACTTAATAAATCAAATTGTTTGCTTTAATTCTGAATTATTACCAAAGCAGATGGTCTAGTCTTTGGTTAAAAAAACAATCTATTCATTATTTGTATGCAAGTATTTGTTATGTATAGTCAAATTTGGACTTCATTGGGGTTTTATCAACGAATCATTCAATATTTTTAAACTATCTTGCTTTTTTCGCTCCTCCAATTGCCTTTGCATAATCCTCTTTTTTCGCTCGGTACTGCCACTTTGCAAAAGCCAATAATCTGCGCCAATACCTACAAACAAAACTAGCGGTATTGCCAACAAAAACCAAAAAGCCAGCTTGCGCCGCCTCAACCAAAGCAAGACTAGAATCAATAATGCCATTGCTGGTACAACAAAAAGCAAAGCACTAAACGTAAAAATGGGAATAAAAGCATCAAGTAATATATTCATTTTAAAAAGCATTGAAAAATTAAGTGATTGATAATCAAGTATTTATGAAAAATAAAATCACTTGTGCGCAAAGATCGATGTAAAAAAAGTAGTTTCTTCAAATTTCAATTTGCCCCCAGCCCGAAGTATCGGGCAAGGCAATGCGCTCGCCGGTGTTGGACTTAGTTACAACCCCAATGCTATTGCTCAACCATTGAAAAAAAGCAACAAAATTCAAACCTTTGAGCAGCATCGGCGGGGTATTGGGGTGCGAAATTTGCCGCAAAACCTTCATATTGGCATCTTGTACACCAATAGGAAAAAACATAAATCGTTTTTCATTCACCCCTTCCATCACCTCTACAGCCAAGCCTTCTACATCTTGGTCATCGTCGGGCGTGCCATCGGTAATCAAAATCAAAAAAGGGCGGTAATAAGATTGCCCCGTGTCTCGATACCAACGCTTGCGGGTCTCGATTTTATTGATTGAAAAACGAACCGCATCTACCAATTTGGTAGAGTCTTGGGCTTTGAGAATGGGCATAATCACTTTATTGACCAATGCCGGTTCTTGAATGCACTTGATTCGAGAGTTGAAGGCAATAATACAAATCTCAAGGCGTTGAGAGGCAATCTCATCTTCGCGCACTTGCCGATGAAATTCATCTAAGCCCCGATTGAGTTCCTTGATACGCTCGCCTTCCATAGAGCCGGAAACATCTAAAGCCAATATACACAAGCATTTTTGCTCGTAATTGTCGGGCATTTCTGCCGAAAAATCGTCAAAAGCCATAGAATTTGTTGATTTTATAGGTCAATAATTTTCAAGATCATATTTGCGTCCAACCAATGATTCATCTCGAGGAGTCTTGGGTAAAAATAGGCAATTGAGGCAAAATTCCAAAATTTAATTTTTCGTCACGCGCTTCTGAATTTCAATTTTAGCTTCACCATTAAACAAAAGATGAGTAAAACCGGGTGCATTTCAAATTTACCACCTTACTTCCTCTCCTTCGGAGAGGGCTAGGGTGAGGTAATAGAAACGCGTAAATTTGAAATGCACCCGTAAAACCTAATTTTTAAACAATCATAACAAATTGATAATCAGTATTTTATATAATTTTTACAAAAAGTAATTGTTATAAACACTCGTTTTTTTAATTTTTTTTGAAAAAAAACTTGCAAAAATCGTTTCTCTGCTTTTTATTTGCACTCGCTTTTAAGCAGTACTCTTCCTTAGCTCAGTCGGTTAGAGCATCTGACTGTTAATCAGAGGGTCCTTGGTTCGAGCCCAAGAGGGAGAGCAAAAGGCAAAATCAGGAATGATTTTGCCTTTTTTGCTTTAGTTTTGGTTGGCAAAAGTGCTTCCTCTCACCGCAATATTTCGTGGATATTTTGTAATTCATTGACTGTGTCTCGCCTCTGGCGGATAAGCAGTTATTTGTGGAATTTATAATTTTTCAGTTAATCCCTTGATTTTCAGATACTTAGCTTTAAACTAGAAACTCGGAACTAGAAACTAGAAACTAGAAACTAGAAACTAGAAACTAGAAACTAGAAACTAGAAACTAGAAACTAGAAGAACTGTTGCAATCAAAAAAAATAATGCTTTAACAAAATATTAACCCAGATGAGAATTACCATTTTGGTATGCGCATTATTAATACTAAATGGATTAACTTTGCCGTTGATTTGAAATAAAAATTGCCCAATCTTACCGAATGGAAGCCGAAAACCTCGAGCCACAATCTACCGAATCTCCCCTTTCGCCTGCGCCCCTGATGCGCACGTGGTGGCGGTTTGTGTGGGGGTTTGGGCTGAAAGCTTTGCGCAATACCCTCATTTTTTTGGGAACAATTCTCATTTTTATTCTTTTATTACTCCAAATTCCGTTTTTTCAAACCGTTATTTTCAAACAAGCTTTTGTCTTGGTGTCCGATGTACTCAAATTCAAAATTGAGGCTAAATCAGTGTATATCAACGTTTTTACAAGCAAGGCTTTTTTCCGAGATTTGAGTGTGCGCGACCGGCAGGGCAAGCCGATGATTTTTATTGAGGATTTGCGTGTCGATTTTGACTACGACAAAGTCATCAAAAACGGTGATGTATATTTGAATGACATTTTTTTAAAAGGAGGGAGCATCAACTTTCGGATTGATAAAAAGACCAATTTATTGAATATTGATGATTTTGTCGAGACCATTGACTCGCTCACCGCACCCAAAGTGCGCAATCCCAACGCCACGCCTACGATTGTGATTATCAAAAAAGCCGAAATTATTGATACTTATTTTGGCTATACCGATGAGCGCAAACCCTACACCAGCCAGCCCAATTATTTCAATCCCTTGCGGTTTGGGATTGATAATCTGAACGCCAAAGTTGATGATTTGAGCATTGTCGGTGATTCGGTCGATGTCCAAATCAGCAATTTGCAAGGGATTGATTATCAGAGCGATTTGCGCTTGCATAGGCTCAATACCCAATTTCGGTTTACCGAAAAAACAATGCAATTCAAAAAACTTGATGCCCATTTCAACAATACTTATTTGCGCGATTCGGTTATTTTTCGCTACGGACACCCCCGCGATTTGAGCGATTTTGTCGAGAAAGTAGATATCCAAGCCCACTTGGACAGCACCGTGATTGATACCGATGATTTGGCAAAATTTGCCCCTGAGGTCAAACAATATGATGATGTATGGCGCATTAGTGGCGACTTTGTCGGACGAGTCAATGATTTTGATTTAAAAAATTTGGATTTGTATTTGGGTAAGCAAAGCCACGTAGTCGGCAGGGCTAGTTTTAGCGGATTGCCCGATACCAAGCAAACGTTTATGGATTTGGAGTTTCGCCAAGCCCGCGTATTGGCGAGCGAACTTGACCCGTATATCGACCAGCCCGAGGTTAGCCCTTTTTTGCAAAAACTGGGAATGGTGGATTTTAGAGCCAATGTTACCGGTTTTTTTGCTGATTTTGTTGCCAATGGCGATTTCAAAACTTCTTTGGGCAACCTGACTTCGGATGTTAAGCTCCAACTGAAAAAAAACATTGAACAATCTTATTACAAAGGCGAAGTGGTCAGCGACCAGTTTGATTTGGGGACTTTGGTAGGTGTTGAAAAACTGGGCAAAATAGACATTGACGGCAAAATTGAAGGTACGGGCTTTTCGCCTCAATTTGCCAAATTCAAATTAGATGCTCAAGTCAATAAACTGGCTTACAATAATTATGAATACAAAGATATTAGGGTAGATGGGGAGTTGAGCCGCCAACGTTTCAATGGGGAGATGATAGCCAAAGACGAAAATTTTAACTTTGAAATCAAAGGAGAATTGGATTTCAATAAAAACCCGCTTGAACCTGAAGCCCCCGCCGGTAACTTCAAACTTAAATCTAAAATCTACAACATTGACTTGTTGAAATTGAATTTTATGCCCGTTCAAACCATTATTCACGGAGATTTGAACCTAGATACCCACGGGCTTACCCTCGACGACCTCACAGGCAATGCTACCCTGACCGATGCTTTGATTGTGTATAATCATAAAGACCTGAAAATCAACGAGTTAGACTTCCTCTCTTTTTATACCGATGAAGGCAAGCGATTATTTCAAATCAATTCGGATTATCTTGATTTTGAGGCAAACGGCAATTTTTTATTTTCCAAAGTCTTTGCCGATATTGAAGAATTATTGTCGGAATATATCTTAAGTTTTCAGAATCAACCCAGCAAGATAGAGGAGTATTATCGCAATAAACTCAAAAATTTGCCCAAAGAAATCAATCGCTACGCGGTAGATTTTGAATTTGAGTTCAAAAATGTCAATCCTTTATTAGAAATTTTTACCGACAAGGTTTTTGTTGCCAAATATTCCGAAATCAAAGGCTCATTTGCCAAAGGAAAATCGACTTCTTTAAAACTATTTACCGAAACCAACCTCGATTCGATATTTTATGCCAATAACAAATTTTATGACATTAATATTGACATCAACACCTCCAAAATAGTCAGCACGCCCGAAATATTGGCAGAAGGCACCATCACTTCCCACCGGCAATCGTTTAGCTTTGCCGATACCGAAAAAATGCTTCTCAATGCCGTATGGGGCGAAAATGCGATTAATTTTAACTTGCAAGCCAAGCAAAACGGCAATACCAATTCGGCGGATTTGGAAGGGGTGATGCGGTTTGTGGGCGACACAACCTTGGTATCGTTTCAGCCTTCCAAATTTCAATTTTTGAATGAACTGTGGCGTATTACCAAAAACAATGAAATCAATCTCAATCCTCAAGATATTGTGGTGAGTAATTTGGCATTTTTCAAAGAAAAAAATCGGGCTTCTCAAATTTCTTTAGATGGTAAAATAAGTGATACCTTAAAATTGCGGATTCAAGATTTTGAAGTCTTTTCGTTTGCCGATTTTTTCAATCAAGATATTCACGGTGTACTCAATGCCGAGTTGGATATGTTGCACCTCAATCAATCGCCCGAAATCAAAGGGCAACTGGGGCTAGAAAACTTATTGTATGAAAAAATTTTGATTGGCGATGTCGAAGGCAGAGTCAATTGGCTCGATTCATTGCAAAAAATGAGTATGGATGCCAATTTGTATCGCCGTGGGCGATATATTTTGGATTTGCGAGGCGACTACGCCCCCAACCTCAAAGAAGATGCTTTGAATTTGATAGCCGAGTTTGAAAAAACCGATTTAGAAATCGTAGAGCCTTTTGTCAAAGACCTGATTTCTAAACTCAAAGGCGATATACTTGGCAAACTCACCATCAAAGGTACACTCGAAGACCCCAAAATTCGCGGAAACCTAGCCGTCGAAAACGGGCAATTTAAACTCAATTATCTCAATACTTTGTATCAAGTAGATGGCGACATTGCCTTTTTGAAAGGGGAAATCAAAGCCAGCAATGTGGTACTGCTCGACGAATTTAGCAATCCGGCTACTGCCAATGCCAGTATCTATCACGACCGCTACCGAGATTTTTATTTGTTGGCAAAAGCCAAATTTTATGATTTTCAATTGCTCAATACCACCGCCCGCGACAATTCATTGTACTATGGCGAAGCCTACGCCACCGGCAACTTGAAAATAGAGGGTTTTTTGAACAACCTCAAACTTGATATCAATGCCCGTAGCCGCAAAGGAACGAGTTTGGTCTTGCCTTTAGACGGTTATGAAGAAGTAGGACAAAAAGACTACATCGAGTTTGTCAAATTGGACAGCAAAAAAGACAGCACCAAAGTCAATCGTGTAGATTTGGGGGGTATGCAAATCAATTTCAATCTCGAGGTAACGCCCGATGCCGAAATCCGCATCTTGTTTGACAAAAATACCGGCGATATGATATGGGCAACCGGACGCGGCAATATTGAAATGAATGTCGATACCGAAGGCGAGTTCTCGATGTTTGGCTCGTATGCTATTGACAAGGGGAAGTACAATTTTACCTTTAGTTTTAATAATTATAATTTATTGAATAAAGGCTTTGACATTCAAAAAGGCAGTACAATTACTTTTAATGGCGATGTATATAAAAGTGTATTGGATATCAAGGCATTATATAACAAAAATGTATCTTTGAAATCATTGGTAGATGTGCAGAATGTAGATGCCAATACCGCCCGCGACTTAAATCGATTTTATCCGGCTACGGCGGTCTTGGGAATGAAGGGCGAGTTTTTGACCCCCGAAATCAAAATCGGCTTGGATTTGGAAGAAGCCAAAAAACTGACTATCAACAATAGTTTTTTGCAAAGTGCTTTGTTGCAACTAGAAACCCAAATCCAAACCAATGAGCAAGTACGCAATCAACAAGTGTTTAGTTTGTTGATACTCAATCGATTGTCCTCGATCAATTCATTTTCGGGCGTGGGCGGGGGCGCAGGCAGTAGCTTGAGCGAATTGTTGTCAAATCAGTTTTCTAATTGGTTTTCGCAAATGGACGAAAACCTTGAACTGAGTTTCAATCTTGACCCCAGCAACTTAAACACCTTTCAAATGCGGGTTTCTTACAACTTGTTAGACGGCAGAATTCGGATTACCCGTGATGGTGGTTTTACCAACTCTCGCAGTCAGACCGATTTTACGAGTTTGATTGGTGATTGGACTCTGGAATACCTCCTCAGCACGAGTGGCAAATACCGCCTCAAAGCCTACAACCGCACCAATCAAAACCTTTTGAATAGTGTAAACTTGGGCAATGGTGGGGCAACTACCATTGGTTTTAGCTTATTACATACTGCCAATTTCAATCGCTTGGAAGATTTGTTTGCTTCGCGCAAAAAACGAGAAGCTGAGGAGAAAATTAAACTTGAACGATTAAAAGAGAATCAAACCGAAGAGAGCATACTCGAATTTGCCCCCAAAATTAAAATTGATACTACCCAAACAACCAACCCTTTGGAACTTATCAAACAACGCGAACGCGAAAGCTTGCCTGAACCTATACCGCTCAAACACCGCCAAGACCGCTACCAAAACCCCAAACGAATCATTGCCGATAGTGCTGATAATGAGCCACTTATCGTAAAACAATCAAGTGGCGAAAACCCTAAAAAATCTAACACTGACAAACAATATTTGGAAGGTGATGAAGACAATGAGCCTATGCCCGACCAATATCGCCAAAACCTTAATGACAATGGGCAAACCAAGCCACCAACCACCAGTGAAATCAACCGCAAAAGTCCGGGCAATCAAGAATTTCCGCTCAGACATCGATTTGATAAGGTAGGAAAAAAATAAGAATCTTCGCTACTTTTCAGGAATTGCCTTCGGCAATTCCATTGAATTCTGAAAAGCTCTCGCTTTTCAGTGATTCTGAACATTACCAAGCAAAATGAA
>JALONJ010000315.1 GCA_025455045.1 Microscillaceae bacterium
GAAAAATTAAAAATAACACAACTACGTCATCCTGCGTGGAACTTTGTGGACTTTTTGAGCCTTTAAACAAATCATAATTTATTGATTATCAACTAATTACAGAAAAAATCTAAGAGGTAAAAATTTAACAAAGTTCCACGCAGGATGACGACTTAGGGGATTTTGGATTGTTTTTTTAAAAATTTAATTTTTTGTACTTTTTTAATATATTTCAAAATATTCACGTTAAGTTAATTGGGAAAATGCTTACAAGAGAAATTCGTGAAAATTCAAGTGTTAAAGTTGGATTAGCAATTTTAGCAGGTACTGGCGCACTTGTGTCTTTAATTGATATTATCGAGAATGGTAAGTTAACAGTTAATTCACTTTTAGGAATAGGCTTATCAATCTTAACAATTAATGAATCTATTGAAGATATTGAAGATGTTATTGATGAAAGACCAATTTAATATTCATTCTGAATCAGGGAATCTTGAAATTTATTAATCCCTAATTGAAAGCCTCTAGTTCCCTACATCAACCGCACCACCGCAATCTCCAACAACAAAAATACCAAGACCACAATGAGCATATATTTCCAAAGGTTGATTTGAATATTGCGCTCTTTGAACTCTTGCACAAAGTTTTGGTTTTTGGCAAAGTCGTAGATTTGCACATTTTTTTTGCCCGAAAAAGCACTTTGCAGGTCTTTGGCAGTGTAGAAATTCATTTCCGATTCGGCTTTGTCGTAGTTAAAGGCTAGAGTTGTAACTAATTGATTATCAAGCATTAACTTATAATATCCGGCTTCGTCGGCTTGTTCGGGTAGTTCCAAAATCAGTTCATCATCTATCAGGCGTTGGGCGGGTACGAGGCTGAGTTTGTCTTTGACCAATTTATACACTTGATTTTTGGCGACCTGATTCACGCGCAAGCGAATGGTTTTTTCTTGGAAGGAATAAGCCAATCTTTCGCCACTCGACTTGCTCAATGAGGCAATTTTATACATTATTGGCACAAAAATTCCGTGCTTGGCAAAACTGGTATAGCTCACCCCCAAAGGACTTGCCAACAAATAAACTTTGCCCCGCCCACTCGGAAAACGCGACAAAAACGGCTGGCGGTTTTTAAAACTCAAGAGATTTTCGCCTACGTTGTTCCATTTTACTACGGCGTTGCCATACGGCATATTCATATTGTTGGGGACTTTCTCGAACACGCCCCGATAAAAGGGATTTTGGGAATCGAGCAATGCCAATTCATTGGCTTTGCCGGTGCCGAGTGAGTCAGGTTTGGCGGTTTTTACGCCGCTTACTTGCAAACTCGCCAAAAAACCGCCAATTTTATCGCCGCCACCCACCGCCGGAATGACCACCAAACTGCCGCCGCGCTTCACAAAATCAGTCAATTTATTGGCAAGTTCACCTTCTACACTTTCTATTTCATTCAAAATAACCAATTCAGCCGATTGAATCCGATTATAGTCTAAGTTGTTGATATTCAGGTTTTCCAGTTTAAAAACGGCTTCATTTTCAAATACATTTTGAATAAATTGGTTTTTGGGCTGGTCGTAAAGGTGCAAAATCTGCACTTTGGGCGAAGCATTGAGGGTAAAATAGTATTCATTATCAAAAATAACGGGAAAGTCCTCAAACGTGATTTTTCCGGCTTTGATACCCTCGCCCGAAACCGTAAAATTGAAATTAGCCGTAGCCTGTCCGTTGGGGGCAAGATTAACGTCAGCCGTTGATACCTGTTTTTCGTCCAAAAAGAGCTTCAAAGTGAGGTTGTTATACGTTTCTTCGCTAAAACTTTTGAGCCGGACGTTCATTTGATTGGTTTCGAGGGCTTTGATAAACGGATTTTCGAGCCAAACGGAATCAATCATCAAATTAGGCGTTTTTTCGGCTTTGATAGGCACTAAATAATATTGGTTCAAGGTATCCAATTTGATTTTGTTCAAATCGCCCAGCGTACTTTTTTGAAAATCGGAAAACCAAAAAACTTGATTTTTGCGGTTGGGTGCGTAGCGTTCCAAAAGATTCAATTGTCGTTTGTAAACCGTTGCCAAATCCCGAAAATATTTCGATTCTTTGGTTTCGGTGAGGCGGTCTTGAATTTTGCTTGCCGGTACAGGGTATTGCTCAATGTTGGCAAAATTATTGGTAAGTAATTGAAAATTAGCCGATTTGGGAAAAACTTTGCTCAAATCGCCGATGTAGCGAGTGGCTAAATTCAAGTATTTTTCGTTGCCCAATTCGCTTTGCATACTAAACGAATTATCCAAATAAATGCTCACCAAATTGCTGGGATTCTGCACATTGCGCTGGTTGGCACTCGGAAAAAACGGCTGGGCAAACGCCAAAACCAAAAACGCGACTGCGCCAATTCGACAAAATAATATCAATAAGTGCTTGAGACGGCGAAAATAATTGGTTTCAGTTTTTACTTCTTTGAGTAAGCGAACATTGCTAAAGTAAACGCGCTTGGTGCGCCGAAAATTGAATAAATGAATAGCAATTGGAATCGCTATAGCTAATAAAGCCCATAAAAATTCAGGATAGACAAATTTCATTCGATTAAAATTCAGAGTTTAACGTTTGACGTTTTTACGTTGAGCGTTGTTGATTTATTTTTAAAATTATTATAATCAATTGATAATCAATTAATTACGTATTTGATTTGTGATTTTAAAATTATTAAGATTTGAATAATCCATTGATAATCTGCTATTTATCAAAAGTATTTAATCATACAACCCTAAGAATACTTACAAATTTACGCTTTCGGGGCAATAAACGGTAAAAAACTTTGTGATTTACAAATAAATAACAAAATTGCGGGAGTCAATCGAAATTGGTGCTAATTTTAAATTATTCACCAAAATCCAAAATAGATACGCTAAGAAAGAGAAATTTGAAAATATATAAATCATTGATTATCAATAAGTTATGTATAGGTATATGCAGCAAATCATTCAAATTTTAAGGGGCAATGCCCATTCGGGGCTTTTATTACTCTGGATTTTGGGTTTATTGGGGGCGGTTTTGGGGGCATTTGCCCACCTGCTCGAGTGGTATATGATAGCGATTGATAAGCAAAAAAAACTCATAGGTCGGGGTATTGATACCGATTTGGGGGTTTTGGCTTTGGTACTTTTGGCTATGTATTGTGTATTTTTGGGCTTAAGGTCGGTTTATACAGTTTTTTGGGCGGTTCTATTTATGGTTTATGTATTTGAGCAAGTGGTAGGCGCGCACCTTTTGCGTTATATGCCTTTGGAAAGCACCCAATTGTTGCCAGCTTTGTATTTATATTTGCCTATTTCGGCATTGCTTATGCTTTTGGGGAGTGTCTCGACTATTTTGGAGAAAATAATGAATCGAAAACCCTAATCCCAATTTAGTAACAAGAAAAAAATAATGCGTACAATATTTTTTGATAACCTATTGATTTTCAAGTGATTAAAAAATTATTCACGCTACATTATTCACTATTCATTCTTCTAGGGTTTTGCCGATTTAAGAAAAGTCAATTTATCAAACCAAAAAATCAAACAAATCCAATTTCTCATTCAAATATTCGCCCATAAAATTGTGGGCTTTGATGCGGTCTAAAAGCGGCTCAAGGTCGTTGGGATTTTTCAGTTCGATGCCAATAAGTGCCGGACCTTTTTCTTGGTTATTTTTTTTGACATACTCAAAATGCACAATATCGTCATTGGGTCCCAAGATTTGGGTAACAAACTCTTTCAAAGCTCCGGCGCGCTGGGGAAATTTGATAATGAAATAATGCTTTAGATTTTGATACAACAAAGCCCGTTTGCGGATTTCTTCGGTACGGGTGATGTCATTATTGCCCCCCGAAACCACACAAACTACATTTTTACCTTTGATTTCGTCTTTGTATTGACTCAATGCGCCAATACTCAAAGCTCCCGCGGGTTCGGCTACGATGGCATCTTTGTCATATAATTCGAGCATTACTTCGCAAATTTTGCCTTCGGGAACGAGGGCTACTTCACGCAAAAGGTTTTTACAAATCTCGAAGTTCAAATTTCCCACTTTTTTGACCGCCACGCCATCGGCAAAGGTGTCAATTTTTTCTAAAGTAACTACTTCGCCCGCTTTCAAGGCTTCGTACATTGCCGGTGCGCCCGTAGGCTCTACGCCAATGATTTGGGTATGCGGACTCAATGCCTTAAATACCGCCGAAACGCCCGATGAAAGCCCGCCGCCGCCTACCGGCAAAAACAGGTAATCTATCTGATTATCAGCACTTTGTAAAATTTCTAAACCTACCGTAGCCTGCCCTTCGATGACTTTTTCATCATCAAAAGGGTGAATAAATACACTCTGTTGTTCTTGACAAAAGCGTTGGGCATTTTGGAAAGCCTCATCAAAAGTATCGCCCACCAAAACCAATTCAATTTTATCTTTGCCAAAGTTTTTGACGCGGTTGATTTTCTGCGCCGGAGTGGTTACGGGCATAAAAATCGTGCCTTTGATACCCAAAGCAGCACAAGCAAAGGCTACCCCTTGCGCATGATTGCCCGCACTGGCGCACACGATTCCACGCGAGGCTTCTTCGGGATTCAGGCTACTGATTTTATTGTAAGCTCCCCGAATTTTGTACGAGCGGACAATCTGCAAATCTTCGCGTTTGAAATAAATATTTGCCCCAAACAACTCGCTATAAAACGCATTGTATTGCAAAGGGGTCGGCTTGACCACCGATTTAAGATTCAATTGGGCAGACTGCACCGCCGAGATTTCGGGCAAATAGAAGCCACCCGCCCAACGCGGGGGGAGTTCATTAGAATCAATTTTGCCGTTGGTTCTGAGTTCTACTTCCATTGTTATCTGGAATTGTGGGTTTTTATTGTTAGGTAAGTTTGAATAAGTAATTGATAGTCAATAACTTATGTTTTTGTCATTCCGAGCAAAGCGAGGAATCTTAACGCTCGTTAGAGAGCAACTTAGATTCTTCACTTCGTTCAGAATGACAAAAACTCCCTCTCCTTTGGAGAGGGCAGGGGTGAGGCTCTTAGCTCCGCTCCGGTCGCAATGAACGTACCGTTGCGCCGGTTTTCCACATTTCGGACTCGCGGATTTCCGCCAATTCTTTTTCCAAACTTTCGCGGTAATCCGGTTTGGCATTTGCTTCAATGGTGATTTTGGCTTCGTTGCCGGTGGCTACACTTTCGTACAATTCCTCAAAAACCGGCTCCGTAGCTTTGCGGAATTTGTGTCGCCAATCCAAAGCACCCCGTTGGGCAGTCGTAGAGCAATTGGCATACATCCAATCCATTCCGTTTTCGGCTACTAAAAGAATCAAACTTTGGGTCAATTCTTCCACAGTTTCGTTGAAAGCTTCGGAAGGTGAGTGGCCGTTTTTGCGTAAAATGTTGTATTGGGCTTCCATTACACCTGCCAATGCACCCATCAAAATCCCGCGCTCGCCGGTCAAATCGCTATAGACTTCTTTTTGGAAAGTGGTCTCGAACAAATAACCCGAACCTACGCCAATGCCCAAAGCAATGGCTTTTTCGGTGGCTTTGCCGGTGGCATCTTGGAATACGGCATAGCTTGAGTTCAAACCTTTGCCAGCGACAAACAAACGGCGCAAGCTAGTTCCTGAACCTTTGGGCGCGGCTAAAACCACGTCCACATCAGCGGGCGGCACAATGCCAGTTTGGTCTTTGTAAGTTACGCCAAAGCCGTGCGAAAAGTATAAAGTTTTGCCCGCCGTAAGGTGATGCTTCACAGTAGGCCACAATTGGATTTGTCCGGCATCCGAAAGCAAATACATAATGACTGTCCCTTTTTGTAAGGCTTCTTCGATATCAAATAAATTTTTACCTTCTACCCAGCCGTCTTCTAGGGCTTTGTCGAATGATTTAGAAGGCTTGCGCTGTCCCACAATCACGTTGAAACCATTGTCGCGCAAGTTGAGGGCTTGTCCCGGACCTTGTACGCCATAACCAATCACGGCGATGGTTTCGTTTTTCATTACTTCCAATGCCTTAGTCAAAGGGAATTCTTCGCGCGTTACGACGTTTTCCTCAACGCCGCCAAAATTGATTTTTGCCATCTTTAGAGTTTAAATTAAAATTAAAAATTAGTTTTCTATTTTTATTGTAAGTGGTTTGTTATTTTTTTGAGTTCGATATAATTATATATTAAAATATCTTTTTCAATACCTTTCCAACTTCAGTCTTGTATTCAAAATATTCATCTTTTAGAACAGTTTTAGCAAACCTTGTGTCATTACCGGGATGAGAAACTGGATTATTGTTTCTTCTATCAAATAAATTTGAGATGTTATTACATAAATTTGTTTCTATTTCTTTACTCTCTAAATATGATTTCACATTACTAATATCATACTTTTTGATTTCTATAGCTGGATTCTCAACTAAATAACATATAAGTTGTACTTCGTTAAGTAAATGGTTTAGTGCGACTGAAAATTCATTCCTTTTTTCAGCAAATACTCTAAATTTAATTTGTTCAATTAGGCTTATTTCTTTGTTAATTAATGGTAGAAGCTTAGAAAAGCTAATATTGTAATAACCTGTTTTGGTATTATCTACTACATTAAGACTCTTTTTATATCTATTGATTATTTCTGATATTTCCGAGTTGGCGAGTATATCGATTAACTTATTATCTTTGAACCCTGTTTGGCATAAGAAATGAATTACTAAATCAATGTCAAATGTTGTCAAATTTTTCTTACTTAGAAGAAATTTTCTGAAAAGCTTTTTAACGTCATCAATTTTATTTATTAATAAAATTATTGTTTGAGGGTAAAATCTAACATAGTTAAAATCAAAATTTTGAAACTCATCCTCAATTTTTTTTAGCTCATTTCTTTTATTATCTAAAAGTTGATTAACATTTTTATCAAAAGAATATCTTAAAATATGTTGAATGTTTTTGTAATCACTAGTAAACATTTCAATTATAGACTTAGATTTTATATTTCTAAGAGATTTACATATTCTAAGTATTTTTTCTTGTGGTTTTACCTTATTATCATCTTCTATTTCTATATAATCCTCAGAAACTTTATTAATCACCTTTAATAATTTATTCTTATCTTTATCACTATCAAGCCAGAATATTTCTGACTTACTATTAAACTTTAGGTTTAATTTTTTATAAAAAGTATCTGATAACTTAAATAAAAAATCAGATATAAATTTTTTCGCATTTTCTCTTGACTTGTAATCATATAAAATTTCATCTAATGTTCTACCTAACTTATTCATCTGAACAATAAGATTATCACTATCTCTATTTACACCTTTATCTATTATTTTTAATCCTTTAAATTTTAAAAACAGGTAAATATCATCAACATATCTTACTATTTTAAATTCTTCTAAAATAGACTCGTATTCTAAATTTAAATCTTTTAATATAGATTCTATTTCTAAATCACCAAAAAATAAATATAAGAAACCTATATAACCAGAAATTAAATTGTTATTTCCTTGTGGTA
>JALONJ010000016.1 GCA_025455045.1 Microscillaceae bacterium
CTTATTTCACCTACGGGTTAAGTGCCTTAGCAGAAGCCCTCTATAATGCTGATTTTCAAAGCATTAAGCACTTTACGCAAATTCTGTCATAGACTCAGAAACAAAATATAAGATTTTTTATACCAATTTGTGTTCAATGGCAAATTTTACTAATTGCACATTGTTTTTCAAATCCAGTTTTTGTAAAATATTGGCTCGGTGATTATCTACGGTTTTGGGGCTGATAAATAGTTTTTCGGCTATTTCGCGGTTGGTCAAGCCATCATACAGCAAGCGAATAACCTCTATTTCGCGGGGCGAAAGCAAATCAACCGGATTGATGGTATATTCACCCGATTTATTGAGCAGGCGGTTGATGACCACTTGCGAGATTTCTTGGCTGTAGTATTTTTCACCATTGCATATTTTGTGGATACCTTCAGTAAGATTTTGCTCGCTTACGTCTTTGTGAAAATACCCATCTACACCTACCTGAATCGCCTGACTGATATACGACTCTTCTTTGTACATCGTCAAAACCGCAATTTTGAGTTGCGGGTATTGCTGTTTGATTTTTTTGATATACTCAAAACCATTTACATTGGGCATAGCAATATCACACAAAATAATATCGGGTTGCAGGTCGTTGAGTTTTTGGATAGGCGGTAGCGGAAGTCCAAAATCGCCAATAATCTGAAAGTCAGGATAGTTGTCAAAAATCTTTTTAAGTCCTATTCTGATAATGGTGTGGTCATCAATTAAAATTACTTTAATCATACTTTTTTATAATAAACACAAATAGTTTCAAAAATTAAATCTTGGTTTGGTGCTGATAATTGACTTTGAGAAGATTTTGATGGTAGGGCCTGCTACGCTCATTATCCAGAATAATATTTCGTATTCTAAGCCAAAAAGTTCAAATTACCAGAAGCTACACCAGATAAAATTTGTCAATTTTGTCAAGAATTTATTTTCAATTTTCCACAAAACTTTATAATATTACAATGGTAATAAGTACTAATTTGCGCAAGAAAAAACGACAATTTTAATTTTACAATTTAATTTTTGGGTCTTTTAAACTTTGGGTTGTGCCGATTGCGTCAAATTTAAAAATTTTGCGCCCCTGTACTCAATTGAAAGCATTTTTTTTATCTTAAACTTACATTGGTAATTTAATATTTAAGTTTAAATATTTTAAACCGAACTAAGCATTGCTTTTTAGTTTTGAATTTATTTAAAAAAATATAGAAAATATAATTTTTTCAAGATTTTTTTACAGGAGTATATTTTTTTTTAATCATTTATTGAGGCTTGGTGAATAGTTTTGAAGGACAAACCTATCCACAAGTACCCACAAATAGGTTTAATTTGATGTAAAATTGTAATAATTCGAGAATATACAGGTATTTAAGCCAAGAAATTTGCAAATACTTGTTTTTGTAAGGAAGATTTATACTTTTGCAAGCATACATTTGGTTTTTTAACTATAAACCAAAATAAATTTGGATAAAATACTGATTTATATCATAAAATATTTTGATTGAAGTGTTGAACTTTGCTTGAGTTTTGGTTTTACTTTGTCGCCACTTATTATAACTCTAAAAATGTGAGTAAATTGTATGAAGAAATGGCAAAAACTGTAAAATAAAATTCTTAAAGCTCGATTTTAAAAATTAGAAAACACATAACTAATTGATTATCAATTAGTTATACTCAATTATTAGATAAATGATATATTTGACGTTTTGGCAAACTAAAAAGCTAGTAAGTATTTGATTATCAAGGAGTTATTGAAGCATCAAAAATTTAACAAAGTTTAGCTTAATAAAATGTTAAAACAATTATTTTTCTGAACTTCGACTTGATAAAGCAAGTTTAATTCATTAAAGTTGAGGCGATAAAAGCATTTTTTGGTATAAGCTCACAAATTTCCCCTAAAACTTGGGCGTTGATTTACAAGGTAAAATCAATCATTTTTAGAAAAACAAAAAATTTAGATTACCTTTGATTTTTGAACTACCCAAAATGTAAGTCTAAAATACCATTTATTTCCCCAAAGTATTTGAAGTAAAATGAATATAATCATCTGATTTTCAGATACTTGCATTTGATTTTGCTTACATTATCACAAAACATTCAAAAAATTAATTTATCAAAGAAAATTATTAGCATCTTAGCACATTCATTAATTTGTAGTTTGAGTTATGGCATTGACTATCAAATCGGACAAAGATTTTAAATACATTGACGAGGGGCAAGGTGAGGTAATGTTGCTCTTGCACGGCTTGTTTGGCGCATTGAGCAATTGGGAAGAGGTATTGAATCATTACTCGCAAAAATACCGAGTGGTAATTCCAATGTTGCCTATTTATGAAATGCCGGTTCGTACGGCGGGTATCAAAACCCTTACCGAGTTTATAGAAAAGTTCGTAAGTGCCAAACAACTGAAAAATATGATTATTTTGGGCAATTCTCTGGGTGGGCATTTGGCACTAATGTATGCTTTGCGCAATGAATCCAATGTAAAAACCTTGGTATTGACCGGAAGTTCAGGGCTGTTTGAAAACTCTATGGGGGCATCATACCCCAAGCGAGGTAGTTATGAATACATCAAAGAGCGCGTAGCCTATACTTTTTATGACCCCGAGGTAGCCGGTAAAGATTTGGTAGATGAAGTATTTAATGTAACGCGCAGTATTCCCAAGTGTATGAGTATTGTAGCCATTGCCAAATCAGCCCAAAGACACAATATGGCAAGCGAAATACCACGTATTAATGTACCCACATTGCTCGTATGGGGCTTGAACGATACAATTACCCCGCCACAAGTGGGTTATGAATTTAATCGTTTGATGCCCAACTCAACTTTGAAATTTATTGACCAATGTTGTCACGCCCCAATGATGGAACACCCGACAAAATTTAATCGTATCTTAGATGATTACTTAGCCAAACAATAATTAGGAGGTTATATACTTATGATAGCCGAAGATTTAATCAATCCAATGATTCCCCCCTTAAAACTCACCGATAAGGTGCAAAAAGCCATTCAATGGATGGAAGAATTGCGGGTGAATCAACTGCCTGTAATCGAACACGACGAATACCGTGGCTTGGTTACTGAAGACTTAATTTATCAATTCAATGATGAAAAAGCGCGAATTGGCGATTTGAGCTTGACATCAAGTGAGGTTTTTGTCCAGTATAATCAGCACTTTTATGAAATCTTGCGCCTTGCCAACTTGTATTCTGTGGAGGTAATACCGGTTTTGGGCGAGGAAAACAATTTTTTGGGAGTGGTTACGCTCAATGATACCCTCAATGCCCTTGCCGAAACTTCTGCGATGCAAGAGCCGGGCGGGATTTTGATATTGGCGATTGACAAACGCGATTATTCTTTGACCGAAATCAGTCGATTGGTTGAGGGCAACAATGCCAAAATATTGAGTACACAGATTGCCGACGACAAACACGACTACAACAAACTCCACGTTACCATCAAAATCAATACTACCGACCTCAATCGGATTGTAGCCACATTCGAACGATTCAACTACAACATCATTGCCAAGTTTCAATCAGTTGAGCCGGTCGATATTGATAAAGAGCGTATCGACTTGTTATTCAAGTATTTAAGTATTTGAGTATCAAAAAATCTTCCCCATTTCGTAACCTAATCTCTACAAATACAGTAAAAGAATCAAAGTCTGAATAATCAGTTGAAATTCTTGGACAGGATTTATTTTGCCTTTTTGAAAAAGAAGTGCATAATTGTCAAGGGTGTTATTTTTTTAGATAACTACTTGGTAATCAATTTTTTATATCCATATCAATCCATCGCACAACTATCCTAGCTCATAACTAATAAGTAAGTTTTTGAAAAAAAATAAAAAAAACTGCTCGAAACCTTATCCATTTTCCCCTTTTTTCGTATAACCTCAAAAGAAGAATGAAGCGTAGAACTGCGCTTTGCCATTACATTATTTATAACAATCAAAAAAAAGGAACAATTTGAGAATGATTGGTGCAAATATTATTCAATAATCAATTGATTATCAATTAGTTATACAAGTATCATTGAATCATTCCAATCACTTCCTAGTTTGTTATAAACAATACTTTGTATGAAGATAACCATTCACGGTCGTTCATTTCGCCCCGAAGTCAAAAAATACATTGAAGAAATGTTTGTTGAATTGGACAAAAAAGGGGCAGAAATTCAATTGTCAAACTCTTTTTATGAATGTTTGGAAGAAGCCGGCATCAAAAAAGGGATTATGAATGTATATCAAGACCGCGAAGACATCTTTGATGCTGACTTACTTATCAGTTTGGGCGGTGATGGTACTTTGCTCGAGTCAGTAACCCATATTGGCGCACGCGAAATACCTATTTTGGGAGTCAATACAGGTCGTTTGGGCTTTTTGGCTACCACCTCTCCCGAAGAAATAAAATCGGCTCTCAATAGTGTTTTTAAAGGTTATTACAAATATGATGACCGAATGTTGGTTAGTGTAGAGTCAGATGTTGATGTTTTTGATGGACTCAACTTTGGTCTCAACGAATTTACAATCTCAAAGCGCGATACTTCATCTATGATAGTGGTACATACTTACATTGATGGCGAGTATCTTAATTCATATTGGGCTGATGGCTTGATTGTAGCTACTCCTACCGGTTCTACGGGCTACTCCTTAAGTTGTGGCGGTCCGGTTGTACTGCCTCAATCCAACAATTTTATCATTGCGCCCATTAGTCCGCATAATTTGAATGTCCGCCCTTTGATTGTTTCGGACAGTAGCGTGATTTCGTTTGGGATTGAAGGCAGAAGCAAACACTTTATGGCTTCTTTGGATTCGCGCTCACGGGTGATCGATGCCGACATACAATTGGCGGTCAAAAAAGAAAAATTCAAAGCTCGCCTCATCAAATTACACGAGGATAATTTCTTAAATACCTTGCGTAAAAAGCTGAACTGGGGTTTAGATGTCAGAAATTAGTTAAATGGTGAAATGGTAAAATCAATGGCTAATAATCTCGATGGCTTAATTTAGAAATTGGTTAATTTGGAGATTTATTGATTTTTAACGACCAAAAAATGCCCTATAACTTAATTATCAAAACTCGGAACTGAAATATAAACAGGTTAAAATAAATAAATTCTTGATTGCTGGAAATTCTATGAAAATGTTGAAAGTATGGATCATCATTACTACATTAATTGTACTAAGTTTTGATGTTCAAGCCCAATCATTTGGGCGAAGCGGCCCGCGCTCGCGGGGCGATATAGGCTATTTGTCGGTAGGCGGTAGCGTGGGAATTATGAATTATTTTGGCGACCTCAACCCCCTCGCCCAATATGTAACCACCGATATTCGTGGGACTCGCCCCTCGATAGGCATTAACGTACAACGCAAATTTAGCCCTCGCTTGATAGCTCGTGTGGGCTTGAGTTGGGGTAGGTTAAGTGGTGATGATTTTCGGGCTGCCGACCCCAACGACGAACGCCACCGCTATCGTTATATCCGCAATGCACATTTTCGTAACGATATTTACGAATTGTCATTTGGCATTACCTATGACTTATTCCCCAGCCGCTTTACCTACTACCGCCGTGCCAATTGGACTCCTTATGTTACTGCCGGAATCGCCGTATTTTATCACAACCCGATGGCAAAAACTCCCGTTGATTTAGGCAATCAATGGACTTATTTGCGCCCTCTAAGTACTGAAGGACAAGGCATAGTTCGTAGCCAAAATTCGCCCTATCCGGGTGGACCGGCTGCTGGTACATCTTACGGCAAACCCTATAGCCTGATTCAACCGGCAGTTCCGGTCGGCGTAGGAGTTAGATTTAAACTCAATGACCGTTGGGATTTGTCAGCCGAAATTTGTTACAGAATACTATTTACTGATTTTATCGATGATGTGAGTGGTAATTATGCCAACCCTAGCGACTTGCCCGGTGGAGCAAATGGATTGTCGGCAAAAATGGCAAATCGGACAAACGAACTTATAGCCGCGCGAAATGGTGCCGACCGCGCCCCTACTCGTCAAGCTCTTTTGCAACAGTTAGGTTATACCAATGACCGATTTGCCGGTTTTGGCAATGACGGTGATAAACGGGGCGAACCCAATAACCCTGATGTTTATATTTTTACAGGCTTTCACCTTACTCGCATTATAGGAGTAGGTTTACGCTGTCCGAAATTTAGATAAAATATATAGTTTTGTGCAAATTTTCGTTTTATTTACATCATCAAAAATAAAGAGTTAAACCAAGGTCAAAATCGGGGCTACCGATTTTTGCCGTTTGAAAAAATAATCTTATGCTTCGCAAGACAATACTCAGTATATTTGCCTTTACTTTATTTTTTACCGGTACACTCTTGGCACAAACCCACGAAATAGGGGTGCAAGCCGGAGTTGCCAATTATAAAGGCGAACTGGCAAAAACCGGCAATTTGACCTCACCCGGTCCAATGGCACAAGTTTTTTATCGCGCCAATATCAGCAAGACTGTTAGCCTGCGTGCCAATGCTTCTTTTGGGCGTTTGGCTTATGATGCTACCAAGTCTAATGATGGCAATATCAACTCCATTCCACATCAATTCAAAACCAATGTGTGGGAATTAGGCGGACAGGTTGAATACAACTTTTTAAATTTTAGAGGCAATAGCAAAAAAGTCAGTACAGCTTGGACTCCTTATGCTTTTGCCGGAGTAGGCTTATTCAAATTTGAACCCTTGCTCAATATCCAACCCACGTATCGTACACTTACAATGAATGTACCTCTGGGGGTAGGTTTCAAAGGGATAATGAGTGGCAATTGGAATTGGGGAGTAGAGTTTGGGGCTAGATTTACCTTTACTGATTATTTAGATGATTTTGGGAGAAATACTACTCAAGGAAGCATAAAACCGATTCAATTTACCGAAAATTCCAACAACAAAGATATGTATTTTTTTACCGGAATTTCTATCAGTTATGTGTTTCCTAGTTTGAAAAAAGACTGCCCAGTCCAAGTAGCCTTTTAAAAAAATAATGTTTTATCGTGCTAATGTTCATTTTTTTCAAGTAATTTAATTTTGAGATAAATTATTGATAATCAAATAATTACAACTAAAAACCTCCGATTAAACCCATCGGAGGTTTTTTTATTTTTGATAGTAAGGGAACTTATCCTTAATTTTGCCCCGCCAAAAATCAAATTATTACCGTTGATGGATTTATCAAAGATTTGTTTTTTAAAAAACAAAAATTTCAGAACAATGTTTTGCCCTACTTTTTTACTTAACGCAATGAAGTTGAGTTTTCAAAGTTAAAATACATTTAATATAAAAATAATATAAGCAATTGATAATCAATTAGTTATAACCATACAATAAGCGCATATTATTTTTTATTAATTGATAAAGCATCTAAATAAGTCAATTTTTGGTCTAGGGTTTACAAATAATCAATGGAGAGGAACGACAAAGATAAAATGAAAGAAAAAATCGACCCGAGCAAATTGCCTCAACACATTGCCATTATTATGGATGGTAATGGACGGTGGGCAAAACAAAAAGGTGCGATGCGGGTATTTGGGCATAGAAATGCTATCAAAGCGGTAAGAGATGTAACCGAAGGCTCGGCAGAGTTGGGTATCCGATATTTGACTTTGTACGCATTCTCAACCGAAAATTGGAATCGCCCCAAAGCCGAAGTCGATGCTTTGATGGAATTGCTGGTCGATACCATTAAAAAAGAAACCCCTACTCTACTCAAAAACAATGTGAAATTAGGCTCTATAGGCAATATTCAAAGCCTGCCTATTAAATGCCAAGCAAAGCTGCAACAAGCCATAGAAGCTACTCAGCACAACACAGGCTTAAATTTGATTCTGGCATTGAGCTATAGTGGGCGATGGGAAATTATCAATGCGGTAAAAGCCATTGCCGAAAAGGTCAAAAATGGCACTATAGCCGATATAGCGATGATTGATAGCGAATTGTTTAGTCATCATTTGACTACTGAACAAATCCCTGACCCCGAATTGCTCATCAGAACAAGCGGCGAAATGCGGATCAGCAATTTCTTGCTTTGGCAAATTGCTTATTCCGAAATATATATTACCCCTACCTTATGGCCCGATTTTCGGCGTGAACACCTATATGAAGCTATCGTGGAGTATCAGCAACGTGAGCGGAGATTTGGTAAAACGAGCGAACAGTTAAAATCAGAAGTTGATTTATGAAAAAGATTCTTATTTTTTGCCTTTTTATGTTAGGCTTTTTTTCGGTAATGGCGCAAAGACTTGGCAACGACCAAGCCACCATCCGCGAATATGAAATTGCCGTCATTCGAGTAAGTGGCTCCAAGTTTTTGGATCCGGGTGCTTTGATTTCTTTGTCGGGGCTACGCCAAGGCGACAAAATTAAAATCCCCGGAATGGAACTAAGCGATGCTATACGCAAGCTCTGGAAACAAGGAATTGTGGGCGATATTCAAATATTGATTGACAAATTTGAAAACGAGAAAGTCTTTTTGAATATTCAACTGACCGAAAGACCCAAAATCTCGCGTTTTTTCTTTGCCGGTGATGTTCGCAAAGGTGAACAGCAAACTTTGGGTGATAAAGTAGGCTTTTTAAAAGGGACTATTTCTACGCCAGCCCGCCTCAAAAAAGTGCAACGTACCATTGAGAAATACTACGTGGACAAAGGATTTTTGAATTGTAATGCCAATATTGTTCAAATCAAAGATAGTATTATTTCCAATAGTGTGTATCTCAAAATAAACGTCAATAAAGGCAAAAGAGTGAAAATCAGACCTTTGAATATTGATGGCAATGTGGCTTATTCGGACAAAAGAGTAGCCCGCAAACTCAAAGGCACTAAACAAAAGAAAGCTACCCGTATTTTTACAGCCTCCAAATTTGTGCGGGCTAAGTACGAAGAAGATAAAGAAAACTTGATTAAGTTTTACAATTCGGAAGGGTATAGAGATGCCCGAGTGATTGGCGATACTATCTACCCAATTGATAAAAAACATATAGGTCTCAATCTCAAAATTGAAGAAGGAAACCGCTATTATTTTCGCAACATTACTTGGAAAGGCAATTATGTGTATGATTCGCCTGCGCTTAGTCGGGTTTTGGGAGTCAAAAAAGGTGATGTGTATGATGTAGAAAACCTCGAAAAACGACTCAATTTTAGCCAAACCGATTTAGACATTACTTCTTTGTATATGGATGATGGGTATTTGTTTTTTAGAGTCGAACCTGTTGAAATTGCCATTGTGGGTGATTCGGTAGATATTGAGATGCAAATCTATGAAGGACCACAAGCCAATATCAATCGCATCATCTTGAATGGCAATACCAAAACCAGCGATAAAGTCGTTTTGCGCGAAATCAGAACAATGCCCGGGCAAAAATTCAGCCGAAGCGATTTGATTCGCTCACAACGCGAAATTTCAACTTTGGGCTATTTTGACCCCGAAAAAATCGGCATCAATCCCATTCCCAATCCTGAAGATGGTACTGTAGATATAGAATATACCGTTGAAGAAAAACCCAGCGACCAGATAGAACTCTCCGGCGGTTGGGGCGGTGCGTTTGGCTTTGTAGGCACGCTTGGGGTGGTATTTAATAACTTCTCAGCCCGCAAAATTTTTAAATTTGGACAATGGGGCGGCGTATTGCCTTCGGGTGATGGGCAAAGGCTCTCATTGCGCTTGCAAGCCAATGGTCGGCAATTCCAAACCTACTCAATGACCTTTACCGAGCCTTGGTTGGGTGGACGTAAACCTAATTCGTTTTCTATCAACCTGAGCCACTCCGTACAAAGACGGATAGACTTTAGTGGTAATAGCCTGGGGTATTTGAAACTTTATACCGCTTCATTGACTTTGGGGCGTAGGTTGCAATGGCCTGATAATTTCTTTACAATTTCTAACTCTTTGAGTTATACCCATTACGATATTCAAAACTTTGACTTTAGTATTTTTTCAAGTGGTAGTGGCAGGTCAAACAGTGTGGCTTTTAATACCACAATTTCAAGAAACAGTATTGATAATCCAACTTTTCCGCGCCGTGGCTCGAGTATGAGTTTGAGTGTGAGTTTGACTCCGCCTTACTCCTTGTTCCAACCCAATCGTAAGTTTGCTGAAGAAACCGACCTTGAGAAATTCCGTTGGGTTGAATATCACAAATGGATGATTGATAATTCTTGGTTTACTGAGCTTTTTGGCAAATTTGTCTTGAACACGCGCGCGCACTTTGGCTATTTAGGGGCTTATAATCAGCGATTGGGTGTAGGTCCATTTGAAAGATTTGTATTGGGCGGAGCAGGTTTGACTGGACAAAACTTTGGATTTTTGTTGGGTTTGGAAATTATCGGTTTGCGAGGATATGCCGACAATTCGGTAGCACCCCCACGAAACCTAGCCGCCGGAGGGGTAGTGTATAATAAGTATGTAATGGAGCTACGCTATCCGGTTTCTTTGAATCCGGCGGCTACCATATTTGTCTTGGGTTTTATGGAAGCGGGCAACAACTGGCTCAACTATTCGGAGTACAACCCTTTCAATTTGAAACGCTCGGCGGGCTTTGGCGCAAGGATATTTATGCCGGCTTTTGGAATGATTGGTCTGGACTGGGCTTATGGCTTTGATAGAGTGCCGGGTGCACCAGCCGACTCAAACGGTAGTCGTTTTCACTTTACGATTGGACAACAATTTAGATAAGAGGCTGATAATCAACGATTTGGTTTGATTTGTCGATTGAAAAAATAAATAATTGCGCGCCGGATGAAAGCCGTTAGGTAGAGACCCCGCTTGCGTTGCCTACTTAGCGAGGGGTTTGCAAACCCCTCGCTAAGTAGGCAACGCAAGCGGGGCTCTATACACGACAGCCGGAAATCGCGCCCAAATAAAACAATATCTGATGAGCCGGCTGATGAATAATTAACTAGCAAGTAGATAAATATGCGGGGGTCAAACGTTAGATAAAAAAAGGCTTAGTAATGAGTTAATTTAGACCCCTATAGGGCAGGTGTGCCAATGTGCTGATGCAATACATTGATTATCAATTATTTAATAGTAAATATTGTTTACTTTATTTTTAAATCATTTCTTAGGAATATTTCAAAAATAAAACAAACAACTGAGCGATATAAAATACTGATAATCAGGCATTTATGCAATTCCTAATTCTTAATTATTAATTTTTAATTCCCTATCACTATTTTGGCTTACTTGTTTTGTAATTATTTGATTGTCAATGATTTATACTTTCGCAAATTGATTTTAAAATATGAAATATTGGATTGGTTTAGGCTTGGGAATAGTTATGAGTTTTCAAATGAGTTGGGCGCAAAAATTTGGTTTTGTGGATGCCGACTTTGTTTTGAAAAAGTTACAGTCTTATGAGAAAGCTCAAGCCAATATTCAAGAGTCGGCGATTCGCTGGCAAGCCGATATTGACAAAAAATTTACTACGGTTGAGAATAAACGGGCGGAGTATTTGGCAGAAGAAGTGCTTTTGACCGAAGAAATGAAATTGGAAAAACAAGCCGAAATCAAAAAACTCAGCGAAGAAGCGCGCGAATATCAAAAAAAGGTCTTCGGTTATCAGGGGCTTTTTTATACTCGCCAACAGGAATTGCTCAAACCGGCAATGGAGGAACTCTACAAAGCCATTGAAAAAGTGGCGCGCAAGAACAAGGTGCAAGTCATTCTCTCGAATTCGGGAGGTTTGACTATTTTATATACGGAACAACGCCACGACTATACCGAAGAAGTAATGAAAGAGCTTGGCTTATTGGAGGAAGAAAAAGCCCCCGAAGCCAACCCAAACAATAAACAACCTAATAATAACGTTAAAACACCGGAAAATAAACGCAATTAGTTTTTACTTTACTTATTTACAAACAATGAAAAAAGGATGGATTTTGACGGCAGTTTTTGCCACGTTTGGTATGTTTGCAAGCAGCCAAGCCCAAGATAAATTCGGCTACGTAGAAGAATTGTATGTGTTGGAACAAATGCCCGAATACAAACAAGCTGAAAAAGAAATGAAAGAATATGCCGATGCGATGAAAGCCGAAATTGATGCCAAACAAAAAGATTTGGAAACCAAAGCCAAGGCTTTTGATGTTTTGCGCAACAATAAAGAAACTCCAGTTTCGCTTTTGGAAACCAAATACAAAGAACTACAAGACCTGCAAAAACAAATCGGCGAACTACAACAAGTAATACAAGCCGAATACCAAGACCGCTTGGCAAAAAAAATGAACCCCGTCTATACCAAAGTGCAAAAAGCGGTAGAAGATGTATCTAAAGATAATGGCAATATGTTCATTTTTCGCAAAGAGGCTCTGGTGTATCAAGTAGAAGAAAATAATGCTTCGGATTTGGTCATCAGAAAGCTGGGCTTGACTCCGCCTACCACCACTGTAGTAGGGCGCGGCAACCTAAAATCAAGTAACAAAATCGGGTATTTTGATGCCAATGTGGTAATACCGCAATTGCCAGATTATAAAAAAGCGGAATCGGAAATGGCCGTATTTAGAAAAATGCTTGAGACGGATCTGGGCAATAAACGTAAAATGATTGAAAAAATCGCGGGTGAAATGCAAAATACCCCCAATATGCCCGAAGCTACTCGCAAAGCCAAAGAAGCTGAAGGGCAAAAACTGGTACAACAATACCAAGAAGCCGAACAGGGTTTTCAATCAAAACTTCAAGAAAAATATCTCAAATTGATGGAGCCTTTGAACAAACAAGTACAAGACAAAATCAATGAAATAGCCAAAGAAAGTAATTATACTTTTATCTTCAAAATGGAGGCTTCGTTGTATGAACCTAATGATGCTAATGTATCGGATGCGATTTTGAAAAAATTTGGCGTAACTCCGGCAACTACCAACAAAACCGGCAATTAAGCTGGGCAATCCAAAATCAATCGCTTAGTTGATAGATAGTTATCGCTTTGATGAATGTAATGTTTAGTTGCGAAAATATATCTAGTGTAATTGCTTGATTATAAGCTATTTATAATAAAAAAAAATTTGAAATTTATAATTTTTATTTAATAATGAAAAAAATATTTACTGCTATTGTATGGGTGAGTTTGCTTAGTTTTCAACTCACTGCCCAAACCAAAGTTGGGTATTTTGATTTAGATTATGTATTGCCTTTGTTGCCTGAATATAAAACCGTAGAAGGCAAAATGAAATCTTATGGCGACCAAATCAAAGCCGAAATTGAAGCCAAAGGTAAAGAATTGGACACCAAAGCCAAAGATTATGAAAACAAAGTAAAAGCCGGTACACTATCAGGCGCAATGCAAGAGTTGAAAGCCCGCGAACTGCAAGATTTGGAAAGACAACTGAATGAATTTCAACAAAAAGCTCAATCAGATGTGCAAAATCATCAAAATGAGTTGATGAGTCCTGTATTGGAGAAAATTCAAAAAACGTTGGACGAAGTGGCACAAGCCAATGGTTTTAGTCAGGTGTTTAGAAGCGAATTTTGTTTTGCGGCTAATAAAGCCAACAATATTTCGGATTTGGTTTTGAAAAAACTTGGAGTAACGCCACCCGCCCCTAAAACAAACTAAACTTTTTAGAATAAACAAAAAAAGCAGTCTAATTGACTGCTTTTCTTGTTTTCGTAAATACCTGATAATCAGTGAGTTATGATTTAGTCGTTATTCTCAACAAAAGTGATCAAATCTTCAATTTTATTGATGAGTACCACATTTGAAGGCAAATCAAAATCTTGTCCTACCACCTGATAGCCCGTAACCAAAAGCGTGGATTGAGGAAATTCTTTGGCAACCATTGCCAAATACTCTTCTATTTGGTCTTGCCCGGGATGCGAAGTAATAATAGTCATCAAAAACTTAGGTTTATGAATCTTGTAAACCTCGCTCAAATCTTGAAAAGGCAGACTTTGACCCAAATAAATTACGCGGTGATTGCGAGTCTTTATCAAATAACTGGCAAATAAGAGCGAAAGCTCGTGTAGTTCGCCATCGGGCAAATACAACAAATATTGCGAAGCCTGGGGCTTGGGTTTTATCACTTGACCATCAATGGCGACAATGATTTTTTGACGAATCAAATGACTCATAAAATGTTCTTGGGCAGGGTTGATAGACCCGGTTTGCCACAAAAAGCCAATTCTTACCAAAAAAGGGTAAATAATTTGAATCATTGTTTTCTCAAAACCCATTTGGAGAAAATTGGTTGAAATAATTTTTTCAAACCTTTCTTCATCTAGGTCAATCATTGCCAAAGTCAATGCCTGAATTTGGTCGGGCGATTTGGCACTTTTGTCGGTAATCGACATCACGTGGCGTTTCATATCGTCTTCGGTCATATCGGCAATTTCCGAAATACGATACCCATTATCTTTAAGCAAAGAGATGTTGAGAACCAATTTGAGATCAATATCATCATAATAACGAATGTTGGTATCTGTACGCTTCGGTGTGATAATACTGTAGCGTTGTTCCCAAATGCGTAATGTATGCGCTTTGATGCCCGAAAGATGTTCTAAATCTCTGATTGAATAAACACTCATATCCTCTTTATTTTCGTTTGCACTTGTGTTACCATATAATAAGCAAAAATAGTGTAATTTTGTTTAATAAAAATCAAAAAAAATTAAACAAAGTTTTGATTGTTTGCTTATATGATGCTAATAAGGAGAATTTTGTTTAATAATTATAGTATTACTATTAAACTAACTTGGACGAAGATTAAGGAAAAAATGAGGACATATTGATAAAGTGAAGATGGCTTTAAGGCAATATAATTTAATATAAGATATTGATAATCAATTGGTTATATAAAAATATGATTTTTGAAACTTGTAGGTTACTTTCATAAAATAAAACTGACTAGCGATAAAAAAGTTTATAAATTGACAAAACTTCACTTATATATGATACTTTTTTTACAAAAAATAAAAAAATCGATTTATACTAAATAGTAAATTAAATTATGTGCTATAAAAAAAATCAATTGAGTAACATACAAAGGTACAGCCAAGCGGTTGCGTTTCTCAAAGTCTAACCGAGTAAATATGACTTGCAAAATAAAAGCCGTAACAAACCAACCAATGTAATTTTGCAAGGGGACAACATTGTAAGCCCAACTCCACATCTGGTGGCGAATGGCAAATGGCTCTATCCAATAATCCAATAGCACCATAAGGCTTGCGCCGATTAGGGCTTGCATAAGTCTATTGGCGGATACCAACCGGCTGATGATGCCGGTGGCATACACCAAAATCAACCAATTGATTCCGATTAAGTAGGGGACTTCGAATAATTTGTAGCCCAATGTGGTTTCGTATTGGTAGGAGCCAAAAATCATTTGGGTTTTCACACCCAATACCTCCACCCAATAGCCTGATAATGAGGTAATTAGGATAAACAGAACAAAATCACGATTCCATTGGGTATGAAAGTAAAACAACATAAAGGCACTCATCAATAAATTGAAAGGAATCAAAGCCTCAAACCAAGGGCGGGTAAAAGTCCACTGTAAGCCAATAAATCCGGCGATGTGCATTGCTATCAACAAATAAAGTGCATATTGATAGGCTATGTCTTTTTGGATTGGCTTGGGCGTAGTAAGAGCGTTCAAGGGAAATCAATATTTAGTTTTAGATAAATAAATCTGTAAGTGCCTGATAATCAATATTTTGTAAAAAAGCAATTGATTGATTTGCATTATTTATTTTCATCAATAAAACTAAATTTTGGGGCTAAGGTTTTTGGAAAAGGCTTGAAAGTAAAAGATGTTTTGAGGGTAAAAGCAAAAATGAGATAAATATAATTGCTTCAATCGTTTATTTAGGCTTGAATCCAAACACTCAGGATTTTTGGAAACCCTGAGCGTTTGGCTAATTTTAAAAATCATCAATAGCTTTATTCCAATTGAATAATAATTTTTTCGCCTTTGCGCAGGGGCGAGCCGGGCATTAGCGATTGCGTTTTGACCCTACCTTTGCCGGTAAATAATACTTTAAATCCTTGATTTTCAAGCATATACACAGCATCGCGTAAGGACAAGCCTTTGACATCGGGAACGGTATTGGGCTTAAGTTTGCGCTCTTGCCAATCTACCTCAAACTTACCGGCAATCGGTGATACCAATTCATCATTTTTTGCCGACATTGTAGGGATATGCAAAATATCACAGACTTGTTTGATGTCTTCGGCATAGCCCACTTGGTTGGCAGGCAAGTTGGTTTGAAACAAAGGGGCTTCGCGTTTGAGCGCGGGGCTACTTTGCACTTCAATATCTTGGTCAAACAATCGGTCGGCAATGCGGCGAAAAACCGGCGCGCAAACATCGGCTCCGTATTGGTCTTCGCCTTTGGGTTCGTCAATCACCACAATACAACTGTAAACGGGGTTGTCTGCCGGAAAAAAGCCCATAAACGAAGTATGGTATTTTTGGATATAACGCCCGCGAGCATTGAGTTTTTGCGAAGTACCGGTTTTACCGGCTATCCGAAAGCGGTTATTTTTAATATTTTTGGCAGTTCCGCGCAATACAACCCCTTCCATTGCCATTTTTACTTTTTCCAAAACGGCGGGCGGAGCGATGCGGTCTTTGCCGATTTGGGGGGCGAAGACCTCAATATCATCATCGGCTTTTTTGACTTTGCGCACTAGGCTGGGCATCGCCAAATAGCCGTCATTGGCAATGGCATTGCAAAAAGTAAGCATTTGCAAAGGTGATAATCTGGATTCATAACCTATTGACATCCAAGGCATTGTAACTCCACTCCACGTAGGGTCTTGAGGCGATTTGATGTAGGGTTTTGCCATACCACTCATTTTCATACTAGGCTCAAGCGAAGTTGCCAAACCAAATTTGCGGATATACGCAATGTATTTGTCGGGTTTTTTGCCAAAATGCCGCGATATAAGTTTAGAAATACCAATATTGGAAGAGTTCTCAAGGCACTGTTGAATGGTAAGCCTTCCCCAGCCGCCTGCTCGAGTGTCGGTCATCGTGCGGTCATAATATTGAAATGTTCCGCCGCCGGTTTCAATCGTATCTTGCAAAGCCAGCGTGGTATCGCTCAACAATGCCAGCAAGGAAGCAACCTTGAAAGTAGAACCCGGGTCGGTATTGCCTTGGTCGCCTATGGCATAGTTGTAATTTTCAATATAGTCGAGTTTGCCTTCGGGGTTTTTGGTCTTGCCCAAATTGACCATTGCTTTGATAGCTCCCGTTTTTACTTCCATCACAATGGCACAGCCGTAGGCGGCTTCGGTTTTTTGCATCGTTTCATAGAGGGCTTGGTGGGCTACATCTTGAATATTGATATCCAAAGTAGTATAAATATCATACCCATCAACGGGGCGAATTTGCGCGCCACTGTTGAGGGGTAGCCATTCGCCGCCCGGCACTCGCTGATAGAGCGCTTTGCCATCGGTGCCGGCTAGTTGTTTGTTGAAACTTACTTCCAAACCAGCTCCATCGCCGGTTTCGTTGATGTAACCAATGGTACGAATCCCTAAGTTTTTGAAGGGATAAGTGCGTTCATATACTTTTTCAAACAAAACTCCTCCCCTGAAAGAACCCTCGCGCACGATAGGCCATTTGGCGATTTGATTTCTTTCGGCATAAGTCAGTAGGCGCGAATTGAGGGTAAGGTAGCGTTTGCGGTTCAGCCGCGCGTCATTGATTTTGCGCAAATAGTTGAGTCGAGGCTGGTCTTGAAAAAAATTTGCCAATAAAATACAAAGTGAATCTATTTTTGCGCCATACAATGAGTCGGAAGCAGTGGTAGGGTCAATAGACAAACGATACAAAGGCAACGAGGTTGCCAAAAACAAGCCGTTTTCGGCATAAATATTTCCCCGATTGGCTTTTTTGACTCGGTATTGCAAGCCGATTTCCTCCGCTTTGCGTTGCCAATCTGCGCCTTGAATAAACTGGATATTGATAATTTGCAAACTAATCACCAACGCAAGTAGGATAATTGCCAAAAAAGCAACTTGTACTCGCGCCAATATTGATTTTTTAATACTCATTTTTTGGAATCAAGATTTTTTGAACTTTACCTTTGCCTTCTACCAATCCCAAGCTGTCGGCAAATTTGCCGATTTCGGATTTTTTACCGGCAAAACTATCATATTCGGCTTTGTGGGTGGCGTGTTTGGCACGAACTTCCTCTACTTCGGTCTCGAGTTTGTTGGTTTGGCGAATCAATTGTTCGGCGTAATGGGCATTGGCGATGTAAAACAGTGCCAAAACTGCCAAAAACAATACTCTGGGTATATAACGAGTTGGAACACCTTTTGCCAAAATAGGCTCAAGGTTTAGGGTCAGTGAACGTCCCAAAAACTCGAGAAAAGCAAAATTTTGCCGTTTTTTCCTAAAACTATTGCCTTTGAATGTATTTTCGCTCATAATGTCGACTTCAATGGTCAGTTGGCACAATCATTCAATTGTGCAATGATTTTTTATTTAGTTAAAATATTGATAACCAAATATTTACAAATTTAATTAAAGTTTATAATAATCAATCATTTCATTTATTTAAAAAAATATTGGCGAAATATATTTTTTTTATAATGGATTGATTATCAATCAGTTACTTCATTATTTTCCAGATACAAAAAAAGGATTGAACATATAAGTATTCAATCCTTTTTTGATAATAAATTTAGATAACTATTTGATAATTACCCCTTTGGCTTCAAAGGTAAATTTTTCTTCGGGTTCGGTGATTTTTTCAATTTCTTCTTTGGTTTTTCCGGCATCTTCGGCATAGTGGCGTAGGGTTGCCACGTCAATCACTTCTTTTTTGACTGTACCCTCAACAACTGCGGTTTTGCCATCGGCATCTTTGGGAACAAAAAAGCCATAATCTTTAAATTTAATCATCAATTTTTGGTTATTGCCCATATCAAAGGTCATCCAACAACCTTTCTTTTTGCAAACTTGCTCAATTTTGCCGGTCAATTTGACATCCATTGAGGCTTTATTTTTCATTTCTTTGTTTAATTTTGCCGCCGAAATAGCTCCTTTTTCGGTGATTTTTTCACCATAAAATTTTTGAGCTTGGGCTTGCCAACTTGTTAAAGCCAAAAACAACATAGCAATTGACCAAAATTTTAGATTCGTTTTCATAGATATAATTTTATTTAAAATTTCGATAAAATATTTACAAAAATAAATATTTCCGCGTGGAATTACTAATGTTATACAACGAATAATTAAGGCGATTATTGAACGATACCGCGTCGATTAGCCTGATAAAATTGCCCAAACGACCGGCGAAAATCAGTTTTTGTTGGATTTATTGCCCCAAAAATCTAATTTGAATACGAAATGCACAGTTTTTGATAAAAATACAAAAGCCATTCTTAACCTTGAAAAGTTCTATCAAATCATTTCCCTTTCAATCTTGTAAAATATTAACTTGTTGATAATCAATACTTTACATTACTCTTAGACTTTTGAAGACAATGGACATTCAAACTATTTTAGCTGATTTTACAAAAACTAAAACTATTTCTGAAGCGGTAATTCAGAGCCTCCAATCCGATGAGGTGTTGCGCATAGAATTGCAAAATTTTTTACGCAACAACCCCAATCGTGCCTTTGCCACTACCTTGCTAGAGGATTTGATGAAGAAACGCCAAAACAATCCCCTCAAAACCGAGTTGGAGGACTTGATGTATGCGGCGTATCTTTTGGGTTTGCATCGGCAAATCGAGGATTGCCTCAAAATTTGGGATTGCAAAAACCTTGATTTTGATACCTATTGTGGGCTAGATGCCGAATTGATGCTTTTTGCGGGTTGGGAAACTACGCTCAACTTTTTGCGAAAACTGCCCCAAGCCAATGCCCAAAAAGCTTTTCAGTATTTATCAGAACTAAAACAAAGCAATGGTGTGGAAGATTTGGACGATTATTTTTCAGTCAAATTGATTCCTTGGTTTGTGTAGTGATTATTGAGGAGGTTTTGGGTTTCTAGTTCCGTGTTTCGAGTTTCTGATTCTAAGTTTTGATGATTAGGTCATTCCAATTTCTAAATCTCCAAATCACCAAATCGACAAATAGAAAAACGTTCATTCATTTCCCCGCCTCTGGCGGTCTAGGGGGCTTTGCCACTCAAAAATTAATTATTCAACAAATATTTTACTGAAATTGTATGACTATCGAAGAAGCCCAAAAAATGGTAGATGATTGGATAAATACTACCGGTATCCGCTATTATAATGAGCTTACCAATATGGCTATTCTTACTGAGGAAGTGGGTGAGGTTGCCCGCTTGATAGCCCGCTTGTATGGCGAACAATCGTTTAAAGAATCGGACAAGGCTTATGACTTGGGCGATGAGATGGCAGATGTCTTATTTGTCTTGATTTGCTTGGCAAACCAAACCGGCATCAACTTGACCGAAGCTCTAGAGAAAAACTTAATCAAAAAAACGCAACGCGACAAAGACCGCCACGCCAACAATGAAAAACTGCAAAGCGAAGCCAACCAATGATAAATAGCATAAGGCATCTCCTCATACCAAACCTGTTTAGGGCTGTCAGGTTTTATAAACCTGACCTACTTCTCTATCATTCAATTTTTAAATTCTATGTTTTCTATGCGTCTATGTGGTTCAAAAATTGAAAGTACCAAAGTATAACTAATTGATAATCATAGATTTATATAATTTTAATCATTGATTTTGGGGGACATATTGCGGGGTCGGCAACAATCCGGCGGTGATTTCGGCAACAAATTCGCTTTGCGACATATCGGGTCGCAAAGCATAATTATTTCTTTTTTGACTGCCGAGGGTGTCCACGGTGTCTTGGCTCATATTTTTGCCACAAGCTGAAGATTGTCCGTGTCCGGGATACACAATGAGCTTGTCGTGGAGTGGTAGTATTTTTTTGCGCAGAGAGTCAAACAACATACCGGCAAGCGTTTCTTGGCTCAAATTGCTTTTGACAGCGAGGTCGGGTCTGCCTACATCGCCCAAAAAAAGCGTATCGCCGGTAAAAATAGCATAATCTTCGCCATTTTTATCAATCAATAAAAAAGTACTAGACTCCAAAGTATGCCCGGGCGTGTGCAAAACCTTGATTTGGACATCACCCAATCGAAAAAGCTCATTGTCTTGTGCCACATAAGCCGAAAATTCGGGTTGGGCAGTAGGCCCGTAAACGATAGTTGCTCCAGTTTTTTGGGCAAGGTCGAGATGCCCCGATACAAAATCGGGGTGAAAATGCGTCTCGAATATATATTTTATTTTACCACGATATACTTCGGCGGCGCGATGCAAATAGGGTTCACTTTCGCGGAGCGGGTCAATGATGGCAATTTCGCCGGCAGATTCAATCAGATAGGAGGCTTCGGCTAAATAACCGGAGTAGATTTGCTCAACTCGCATAATTTTAGTATTTAAAAATGAAAAAATAAGGTTTTACCCTCAAATCAAAACCTTAGTAATGAGTTAATTATAAGATATGCTGATGTGCTAATGTAATACATTGATTATCAATTAATTAATAAATTCAATTGCTTACTTTATTTTATTCTTGTTCCTTATTAGCAAGTTAAACAGAATATTTTTTGAGGGCAATGATATTAGTCATTGTCAAGCTATCTTATTTTGGGGTGAAATACACAGGCTTTTGCGGTAGTGGATTAGATGATTGTAATGCCTGTTTTTGAAAAAAAATCCTGAATCTTTGGGAGATTCAGGAATGATATAACTAATTGATAATCAATGACTTATATAGCAATTACTCCTTGAAACAAATAAATCAAGAGTAATAAAAAGCCAACAAAAAAAGCGGATAAGAGAATCAACATTAAGGTTGAGTTGTCGGGTTTGGGTGAGTTTTCTTGGTTTTCTGACATTGGTTTAAAATTTAGAATTTAAAAAATAATTTAAAAGGCATAGACTAAGCCTTTTATCAAAATAAAACATTGATAATCAAAGATTTAGCCCTGTGATAAATGTCAAATTCCAATACTATATTCGTAATACTCGATACAACAGATGCAGGCGGATACCACCCAAATAAAAATAATAGGGGTTGAAAAAATATTTTTGCGCCAAAAGAGTTCGCAAATCGCCCAAGTAGTGAGTTTGAGAACCCCAAAAATCAGGATTTGTCGAGGTTTTTGCCCAAGCAAGACTCAAAACCGAAGTATTCAATACTCCCCACGAGGGCGGGCGGGTATTTTGGCTAATAATGGGCGAAGTGTGGGTTGATGACTTGATTTTTGGGCTATTTGGCACATACATTTGTGGCAATGGATTGAAAATCAAACCCAAAAACTGGAGATGAAGGGCTATCAATCCCAATAAAGCTATGTGCCAAGTTTTTTGCATTTGCAAAGTTATG
Organism: Microscillaceae bacterium; assembly: GCA_025455045.1. GTDB lineage: Bacteria > Bacteroidota > Bacteroidia > Cytophagales > Microscillaceae > JALONJ01. The sequence goes on from JALONJ010000016.1 coordinate 22,364, forward strand.
ATTTATTCCAATAAGTACTTGTACGGAAATAGTTTATCTTATTATTTTCAATAGTTCGGATCGTTTCGGGTTTCTAGTTCCGATTTTTTTGTTAATTATTTGATAATCAGTTGGTTACAAAAAATTATACTGCTGTATATTTTGTAATTTGCCACCAAAACCCTAAGACAAAATTTATGGATAATCACATATTTAGAGGCTTTGTGTCTTGGTGGCTCTCAGTTTTGTATAGTAGCATAGCTCATTTTATAAACTTGCCCGCTTCTGGCGGATTAACTCATTCAATTATTCATTTCTAATTTCTTAGATGCTGTATAAAGCCGCCCACGCCTACCGGCTAGACAACTTAGGTGGGCAATTTTCCCAAAAAATTGCGAAGATTAAAAAAAAATATCAGTAATTGAAATCAATGTTTTATATTTTTGAGTTTTTAAAACACCTGTTTATCTTCAATAGTTCGGACAGTTTCTAAGCCCCCTGCCCCCGGAGGGGGTTCTTTTCCGAGTTATTTACTAAGTGTCTGATAATCAGCTCGTTACATAAAATATTTAAAATAGCATAACTAGCTGATAATCAATTACTTATAAAAACTGTACGAAGTATTGACTTTTAAAAATATAATTAATTGAAAATCAGGCAATTAAATAATTCCTAATCCCTAATTATTAATTCCCAATTCCTAATGCTAAGTTTTGGCAAAATCTTTTTAAACATTTTACCTCAAAAATTAAAATATTGTCGCTTTATGTTACGTATAAAAAAAGCATCTTTACTGATTTTGAGTGTAGTAGGGGCGTTTTTTTTGAGCCATTGTCATACTTCCGATTCTCAACAATCCGAAACGCCAAAATCCGAAACCAAGCCCCAATCCGTAATTAAAAATGCTCGCAACGAACTGAGTAAGCTGGCACGAAAGGGGCAAGCCCTATTTCAGCGCGATTGTAGCACTTGCCACTCGATGGCGGTGGATAAAATCGAGGGTCCCACCCTCAAAGGCTATACCAAACGCCTTGATAAAGCTTGGACTAAACGGTTTTTGGATAATCCGAATGAAATTTTTTCTAACGATAAGCGTATGCAGGCTTTGTTGCAGAGGTTTCAATACCGAGTAATGCCGGCTTTTCATTACAACGACCAAGAGATGGACGCATTGTGGGCTTATTTGGAAGAAGCCGGTAATTAAATTTTATAACACATTGATTTTCAAATACTTATACTTTTTTTTATGAACTTCAAATATTTTACTTTGAGCATAGCCCTAAGCACCGGTTTGGTAGCTTGTGGCGTAGAATCTAAAAACGAACAAAACCAAACTACCAACGCAAAAACCGAAGAAACAACCCCCAAAGAACCCAAACTAAGCGAACTTGCCTTGAAGGGCGAGCAATTATTTCAAGCCAATTGTATGCAGTGTCATTTGATAAGCAAAGACGCGCTCATAGGTCCGGGAATGAGTGGGGTAGCCAAACGTGTACCTTCTAAGGAATGGGCAAAAAAATTTATTAATAACTCCCAAGCCGTTATCAAAAGCGGTGATAAATACGCTGTAGCTTTGTATGAAAAATACAATAAATCGGTGATGACCTCTTTCAATTTTTCAGATGAGGAGTTTGAAAGCCTTTGGCAATATTTGGAAGAAGCCGGTCAATAATCAAATTAAGTTTCTAGTTCCGAGTTTTTAGTTTCGGGTTTCTAGTTCCGAGTTTCTAGTTTCGGGTTTTATAAAATCATTTCACTATTTCACCATATTACCATACAAACATACAAATTCAAAAATGCTAAAATCCTCCTATACCGATACTTATATAGAAGCCGGAGTCGATGAAGTAGGTCGGGGTTGCCTAGCCGGACCGGTGGTGGCGGCGGCAGTCATTTTGCCCAAAGATTTTATCCATTCGGAACTCAAAGATTCTAAACAACTTGGCGCAACCAAACGCGCCGAACTCGAGATTGTTATCAAAGAAAATGCTTTGGCTTGGGCAATTGCGGAGGCTTCGGTCAGTGAGATAGATACATTCAATATCCTCAATGCCAGTATTTTGGCAATGCACCGCGCTATTGAGTCGTTGAGTTTAATGCCCGAATTGTTGTTGATAGACGGCAATTGCTTCAAACCTTACAATTTTATCCCTTACCATTGTATTGTCAAAGGCGATGACAAGTTTTTGGCGATTGCGGCGGCTTCGGTACTTGCCAAAAACTATCGTGACCAATTGATGAGTCAATTGGCGCAAGATTTTCCGGCGTATGATTGGGAGCATAATGTCGGCTACCCTACCGCCAAACACCGCCAGGCTATTCAAAAACACGGCATTAGCGACTGGCATCGCTTGAGTTTTAAACTGGGAAATGCAATCGAAGATGGTAAATCAGGAATAGATACAAAATAATTAACACTTTTCAAAATCAATAGTTCGGATAGTGCCTAAGCCTACTGCTTTCGCAGGGGGTTTTAGTTCTGAGTTATTTGCTAAGTATCTGATAATCCGCCAGAGGTGAACACGGTCAAATAGTTACATAAAACACTTAAGATAACGTGAATATTTTGAAATATTATTAAAAAAATACAAATTTTATTTATAAATTTAAAAGAATTTTTTTAGAAATAAAGATTATTTAACTTTTGTAAAATGTTTATTATCAATTAGTTAAAAGCATTTTTAGAAAATAAACAATTGTCTGTACCGCAAATCTGACAATTATTTATTTTCTAAAAATATAAAAATTATACAATTTTATTTTTAATGAAAAACACTTATTTGTCAAAATACTTCATTTTTAGGTTCTTCACCACTTTTCAGGAATGAGACTTTTTTTGTCATTCTGAGCGAAGCGAAGAATCTAAAGCGTTGATTATCAAGAGTTTCAGATTCTTCGCTTCAGAATGACAAAGCGAGAGGAATTGCCAAAGGCAATTCCTGAAAAGTGGTGAAGAACCCATTTTTAAATACAACTAACTGATTATCAATGAGTTATAAAAATATTCACGTTAATTTAAAATGCCAAAGTAGAACTAATTTCTAATTCATAATTCCTAATTTCTAATTCCTTAAACTGTAATGCCCATTTTTTTCATCAAAAAAGTAGCGTTGAGATGTTGGTTAAGTCCTTGCCGCAATTTGTAATCAAAGCGTAGTTCATCATTTTCAATTTCAATCTCAAAGCATTGATTTTCAATGTTTTGTGGGTATTGATTTGCCAATTCGCCTAGGCTTAAGTCATGAGTGGCTATCAAACCTACCCCTTGCAGTTTGACCAGTTGTTCAATCAAAGCCTTAGAGCCGGTATGCTGGTCGGCAGAGTTGGTGCCTTTTAAGATTTCGTCTAAAATAATGAAAATGATTTGCCCCTGACTCAAAGTATCAATCAAGCCTTTCAATCGTTTCAATTCTGCATAAAAAAATGATTCATTTGCCTGCAAAGAGTCCTTGGTGCGCATACTGGTATAAATCGGAATGGGTTGAAAATCAAAGCTTTGGGCGCATACTACTGCTCCAGTCATTGCCAAAATCAAATTTACCCCCACTGTACGCAAATAAGTGCTTTTGCCCGCCATATTTGCACCGGTGATTACTTTGAGTTGCCCTAAACCGTAAAAATTGACCGGATTATCTACCCTAGCTTGAGGATTTAGTAAAGGATGCCCCAAGCCTTGTGCCAGTAGTTTGAACTCCGAAGGACTGACCTCTGGGTAAGTATATTCGGGGTGATTGTAAGCCAAATTTGCCAAACTAGCCAAAGCATCTACCTCACCAATGGCAACAAACCACTGCTCCACATCGGATTTGAGATTGAGTTGCCATTTTTCCAAGCGATACAAATATTGCAAGCTCCACATAAAAAAGCCATTAAAAATAATTCCTCCGGCACTTGCCCCATTCTCGAGGTTATAAATGATGTTGGCTAGTTCGCTCAGGTGTCGGCTGGCGGTTTTTTGGGCGTGAAGCAAATGTTGTTGTTCGGCTAATAATCTTACTGAGCTAAACTGCTCATTTTCAATGCCTTGCAATATTTGTGCGTATTTTTTTAAGAATTTGGCTTTTTGGCTGATTTTTTCGGTTTTGAGCATCAAAGTTTTTAAATGCAGACTCACAAAACCCAATTGTAAAATCAAAGGCAGAAAACCCCAATTTCCGGGGATTATTTCCCACACATTGAGGGTAAAAATAGTGAGCGTAATCAGCGGTGAAATCCATAAAATCCAAAAATAAATCGGGCGATTGGCAATCGTAACCGGCAGTTGCAGCCAAGCCAGTAAGTCGGTTTTGTCTTGCAAAGTTTCTTGAAAAGTTTGCCCATAAGCTCCAAAATTTTGCCGAAAATCCAATTTTTCGCTCAATTCGCGTCCGGCGGCTTGGCGGCTAATGATTTCGTTTTTGTCCAAACTAGGATTTTTGAGCCATTCGGCAAGGCGGTTTTTGCCCACAATGGTAGAAGTACGATTCAAAAATTGAAATATGGATTGCTCGCCCAAAATATCCAAATCATAGGCGTAGGGGTGTTCGGGTTCGATAAATTCTTTGCCATCGGCAAATTGACTAATTTTGCCATTCAAAGCCGCAATTTCGTGTTGATTGATAATGAGTAGGTTTTCCAGATGGCGCAAACGAGCTTTTTGTTCGGAATGAATTTTGACCAAATACAAAAAAAACACACCAAAACCGGCTCCAATTACCCAAGCCCAACCGTACAATCCGGCTTGCACAGCCCAATAAACCGCCAAAACACCGCCGATAAACTCCAACAATCGGAAAAATGCCAGCCAATTGATTTGATTTTTTTGCCGATTGAAGGCAAGGGTAAATTCTTGAATTCGCGTTTGATAAAGGGCTATAATTTCTGTTTTCATTTGATTGCCTGCTAACGAGGAGGCAAAAATGAGAAAACTTCCCTGATAATCAAAGGCTTGAGAGTTGGGAATTGATAATTAACGTGAATATTTTAAATCATATCAACAATAGTTAGGACAGTTTTTGGTGCTAAATAATTTACTAAATAGTTGATAATCAGTGGATTAAACCAAATACAAAAGATTAAAGCAAACTCGCCAAAGCCGCCGATAGACTGGGGTATTGAAATTGAAAACCGGCTTGCTCGATTTTTTGGCACGATACGCGCGCGCCGCCCAATACAATATCCGACATTTCGCCCAACATCATTTTGAGGACAAAACTAGGTACATTGGGCAAAAACAAAGGCTTTTGGAGTTGTTTGGCTACGGCTCGAGTAAATTCGGCGTTGGTAAGGGGATTTTTTCCGACCGCATTAAAAGCTCCGCTAAGTTGCTCATTTTCAAGCATATAAATAAACATACGGCACAGGTCAGCTTCGTGAATCCACGACATATATTGGTTGCCTGACCCCAGTGCCGCGCCCGCCCCCCAACGAATGGGTTGGGCGATTTTGGGCAAAGCTCCCCCTTCAGCACTCAACACCACTCCTATCCGTAGTTTGACGGTACGAAGCCCTAACTCGGCTACCGAGTCGATGGATTTTTCCCATTGTCGAGTTACTTCCGACAAAAAATCTTTGCCGGTAGCCGGAGCATTTTCATCTAGCCAAATATCGCCTTTATCCAAGCCATACCAGCCAATCGCCGAAGCCGAAACAAAGCCTTTGATGGAATGAGGGAGATTTTTGAGGTACTTAGCCAACAACTCGGTAGAATGAGTGCGACTGTGTAAAATTTCGCGTTTGCGGTCTTCGGTCCAAGTTTGTTCGGCTACACCAGCCCCCGCCAAATGGATAATATAATCGGCATTTTGCAAGGCTTTTTCCTCAATAAAACCCTCTCGAATATTCCATTGATATACCTCAACAGACGGTATATGCACCGATTGGCGACTTAAAAAACTGACTTGATAGCCCAAATTCAAAAGCATTTGACTCAGTCGCTTGCCTACCAAACCGGTGCCGCCGGTAATCAAAACTCGTTTTTGCATTGGATATTCTAAATTTTGCTACATAACCAATCCCTCGACCAAATAGTTTGGTAAAAATATAACTGTATGTAAATTTTTTGGAAGTATTTTGTATTTTTGGCAAGCTACTAAATTTTTACCGCTTGATATTTGAAATATATGCCAAATTCTGATTTTTCGCTTACCGATTTTCGTTTCTGCCACGAGCTTAGAGTGCGCTGGGCAGAGGTAGATGCTCAAGCCATTGTGTTTAATGGGCATTATTTGATGTATTTTGATGTGGCAATTACCGAGTATTTTCGGCAATTGGGCATCACTTTTCCTGATGGTATTTTGGCTTATGGTACGGATATGTTTGTCAAAAAGGCTTCGGTGGAGTACCACGCCCCCGCTCGGTTCGATAATTGGCTCAAAATTTATGTGCGAGTAGCCAAAATTGGTACGAGTAGTGTGCAATTTTTATTGGAAATTATCCACGAAAACCACCGCCTGATTAGTGGAGAAGTAATCTATGTAAATGCTAATCCCCAAACGCATCAATCTGTCCCGCTCCCTCAGCCCTTGCGCGAAAAAGTAGAGGCTTTTGAAGAAAGAAAATTTTAGCGGTTAATTAACGTGAATATTTTAGTAACTATTTGATAATGAGCTAATTATGATACAAAAATGCGCTCTTTCTGGCAAAAAATCAATTGTTTCAAAAATAAAATTG
>JALONJ010000017.1 GCA_025455045.1 Microscillaceae bacterium
ACCAAGCTATCGCTTGGTTCATTAATGCTCAGAATCACTGAAATTGATAAATTTCAGAAAAAAAATTCTCATTCCTGAAAAGTGGTGAAGAACCAAAATATTTTTCAAATCTATTGATTATCAGATACTTACAAAAATTTACAATGCTCCAAATCAACAAATCAAAAACCCTCCAAATATATGAAACGCCACGAAGTAATCGCGCTCTTTGAAAAAACGCGAATAGTTCCACTGTTAAGCAAAGTAGATATTGAAACCGGCAAAGCTATTCTTAAAGCCTGTTATGCAGGCGGGGTGAGAGTCATTGAATATACCAATCGCGGCGCACGCGCCCACGAAGTATTCAGGGAATTAAAAATATTTGTCGAGAATGAACTGCCGGAAATGATTTTGGGCGTAGGTACAATCGTGGAAGCCGGTACAGCCTCCTTGTATATGCAATTAGGGGCGGATTTTGTGATTTCGCCGATTTTGAATCAAGAAATATTCCGAGTTTGCAATCGGCGCAAGGTTTTGCATATTCCGGGTTGTGCTACTTTGAGCGAAATTTCTCAAGCTGAAGAATGGGGGGCGGATATTGTCAAAATTTTCCCCGGCGATACTCTTAAGCCCAATTTTGTCAAAGCCCTCCAAGCCCCCATGCCTTGGACGAGTGTAATGGTAACGGGCGGCGTAGAACCCACTTATGAAAGTCTTTTCGGTTGGTTTTCGGCGGGGGCTAGTTGTGTGGGCTTGGGTTCGCAATTGTTTAAAAAAGAGCTACTAGAAGCCAAAAAATTTGATGAATTAGCAATGAAAATCAAAGAATTAATGACTTATGAATTTTAAAAAAAACCCAAAAAATTTTATAAAATGCTCATTATCAGCTATTTATAAATTTTTATTTTGTAGATTGGCAAAAAAATTACTGGTTTATTTAATTTTTGCTAGTCAAACTATGCTCGCTCAAAACTCCGATTTTGATTTGAAATCAGCTCGAAAACACGAAAAAACCGCTTGGCAAACCGAAGTTCCCAAGATACTAGCTCAAATTAAAATTCCAAAGTTTTCGGATAAGTCATTCATTATCAAAGACTTATACACCGGCAACAATGCCCGCGATGCCATCAATCAAAGCATCAAAAAATGCCACGAAGCCGGTGGTGGCAAGGTAATCATTCCTGCCGGAGAATATTTGGTAAAAGGCAGTATTTTTTTACTTTCCAATGTCAATTTACACTTAGAAAAAGGGGCAATTCTTAGGTTTTCTACCGACCCCAAAGACTATCTGCCGGTCGTAAAAGTACGCTGGGAAGGCACAGTTTGTTATAATTATTCACCTTTGATTTATGCCTATCAAGCTGATAATCTGGCAATTACGGGTGAAGGATTGATTGACGGACAAACCGAATTGTTTTTTCACGAGTGGAAAAAACTCCAAGAACCCGACAAAAAAATCCTGCGCCAAATGGGGAATGATTTAAAACCCGAAAACGAAAGAATATTTGGCGAAGGGCATTTGTTGCGCCCCGATGGGATTCAATTGTATGAATGTAAAAATATTTTATTTGAAAGTTTTACCATTAAAAGTAGTCCGTTTTGGACGATTCATCCAGTTTTTTGTGAAAATATCACCGCGCGCAACCTCACTATTCGCAAAGGAACTACAAATGATGATGGATTTGACCCCGAAAGTTGCAAAAATGTGTGGATTGAAAACTGTAATTTCGATACCGTTGATGATTGTATTGCTGTGAAAGCCGGACGCGACCAAGACGCTTGGAATCGGCAAGGCACCGAAAATATCGTCATTCGCAATTGTGTATTCAAAACCGAAGTGGGCAGTGGTTTTTGCATCGGTTCGGAAATGTCGGGCGGAGTCCGCAATGTTTTTGTTGAAAACTGCACAATTGAATCCAATAACCACGCCCTCAATTTTAAATGTAACAAAGATCGAGGCGGATTTATGGAAAAAATCTATGTTCGCAATATTCAGACTTCGGTTTGCAAACACGCCCTCACTTTTACCACCGACTACCACAGTTGGCGTGGCAATAATTTTCCTACGCGTTACAACGATTTTTATTTATCCAATCTCCAATTCCAAGAAGCCAAAGAAATCGGAATCAAAGTCGTGGGCTTGGAAAATAAATTCATTGAGCGAATTTATTTTAACCAAATCAAAATTGCAAAAGCCAAAAAAGATTTTGAAGTAAAGTTTGCCCAAAAATTATTGAGCCAAAAGATTAAGATTAATCAAAAAATCATAAAATTTGATAACTAATTGATTATCAGTGAGTTATGATTATTTCAAATCATTGATAATTTGCTGAAAAACCCCTAATAATTCGCCCAATTTGAGAATGGTGTAGCGGTCGGTATCAATCCACAAGACATTGTTTTGGAGTATCAAAAAAGCCCAATCGTAGCCATTGGTTACGGAACCATAAATACAAGTAGTTGGATTATTTTCTTGTTGATTATACAGTTGGGCGGCGTACATTTCGGCGGCACATTGCCCAAAACCTTCCTCCAAAGTGCGATTTTTGGCTTCAATGACACAAAAAAATGGCGCATTGATTTCTAAAGTTTGAGGCGCATAGCCAAGAATAAAATCACAAATGCCTGTAAGCTGTTTTTCAGCATTTACTTCAAAATTGAAGCCGGAAAAATAAGCGATTTTACCCGCGTTTTTTCTCCTTACTTCGCGCAAAACGGGGGCAATCATCAGTTCCGACTTAGATTTTTCGGTAACAGGGGCTAAAATTTCGGCTTCTGCCAAATCAAACAATAAATGCTCACTAGCCGCCACTTCTACAATTGGTTCAATAAACAAAGGTTTCAACAAATGAGAAATACCCAAAATTTGATTTACTTTTTTGAGGGTTGTAAAATCAAGGTATGCCATTTTGATTCATTTTTTTTAACAAATATACCAAGAAATAAGCTGTTTTTGCGTTCAATCAATTTTAATCATTATTTTATTAATCCATTGATAATCAGCTTATTAGCAAAATATTTTTTTATTGATTCAAATTTATTGCTTTGCTCAATTCATATTTTCAGGGAAAAAAGCTAAATTTTCGTCTTTTTATAAAAATTTGCCAATGAAAATCTCTCGCAAACACTTTTTACAATCTTCCTTGCTTAGTGCTTTGGGTTTTAGTTTGCCAATGACCGGCGGCAAAGCCCAAGAAAAACCCAAACCCGCCAAATCCGGCGTTAAAATCACCAATGTCAAGGCATTTATTCAAAAAAAAGCCAGCTATGTCAAAATTGAAACCGATGCCGGAGTGTCGGGCTGGGGCGAAGGCGACCACGAGTTTACACCCATCAATGGCAAAATTGTCGAGGAGATTTTTAAGCCGGTTTTAATTGGCAAAGACCCTTTTGACTCCGAATATTTGTGGAAAGAAGCCTTTTTTGAAGGCTACGAGGGCGGAAGCACCGGTTTTGTGCCGGGTTCTTTGGCGGGTGTGGACAATGCTTTGTGGGATTTGAAAGGGCGATTGTTGAATGTGCCGGTTTCTAAGCTATTGGGGGGCAATCGATTGGAAAAAATTGCCGTTTATGGTTCCTACGGTCGGCGCAAAAAAGGCGGCTACAAAACGCCCGATGAAATGGCAGCCGAAGGCTTAAAATTCGTACAGGAAGGTTACAAAACCATCAAAGCTCGAATGCAACTCTATGACCGCGACCGCAACCCCGGATTCAATTTTACTTTTGATTGCATCAAAGCCGTGCGCAAAGCCATCGGCGATGAAATTGAACTTTTTGTAGATTTCAACAATGGCTACACCGCCGGAAAAGCCATCGAATTGGGCTTAAAATTATATGAAAATTTTAATGTAAAAGTCATTGAAGAACCGGTGTCAGCCTTTGATTATCAAGGACTTAGACAAGTTGTGGAGGCACTGCCTTGCGAAGTAAATGCCGGTGAACACGAGTACAACAAATGGCAATTTCGAGATTTGATTTTAACCGGAAATCCCGACTGCTTGAATTTGGATTTAATCAAATGTGGGGGCATTACTGAATGTAAAAAAATATCGGGAATGGCTGAAGCCTTCGAGAAAGAAATAATGGTTCACAACACCCGCCCTACCCTTGCCACTGCTGCCAGCCTTAATTTATTGGGTTCGATTGGCAATTTTGCCAAAGTACAAGAGTTTTCGGGAATGCGCCCCGATTTAGAATTGACGGCTTTGTTTCACAATCAATTGAAATTTGAAAACGGTTTTTTATACATTCCGACTGGTATAGGTTTGGGTTTAGAGGTCAATGAAAAAGAGATGGAAAAGCAAAAATTGAATAAATAAATTGTGTATATTTGAGCAAACATCAAGGTAAGATAAAATGGAAAAAGTAGTAGAAATATCGCAATACGAACTTGAACGCGGAAAACCAATGCCCTCAAAATTACACTCAATTGCCCAAGCCAATCTTATTGTAGAGATGGCTAAGTATCGGAATAAATATAGATTTTTGTCCGAATTAAGTCTTTCGCTTGACAATTGGGACGCAGTTCCTGATTTGTGTATTTATGATAAATCAGTTTTAAATACTTTTGAAGATGAAGTCGAGCTAACTATTCCGCCGATTTGTGCTATTGAGATTCTGTCGCCCTCACAAAGTTTGAATGATTTGGTGGCTAAAGCCAAAAAATATTTTGAAAAAGGCGTGCGGTCGTGCTGGATTGTGATTCCGGTTTTCAAAAATATTTATGTCTATGCTGATGCCGAAAACTACACCATTTTCAAAGCCAATGAAACTTTATACGATTCAAAATTAGAAATTTCTATTCCTCTGAATGAAGTTTTCGTATAATGTAACTATTTGATTATCAGTTAGTTATGAGTTTTTATTCCTCTCACTTCTTCAGGCAAATTGTAAGGCAGGCTGTCTAACCCGCCCGCGTAAATGCGTTTAGGCTTAGCATAAAGCTGGAATTTCCTAAAAACAAGTAAATAAGCAAATTTTTTCATAAGTAATTGATTATCAAGCACTTATATATTTAAGGGTAAAAACTGATTTAATGCGTCATTATTCAAATTTAATTGCTTACAGTATGAAATTAATTTGGCTTGGCTTAGTTTTAGGAGCTATGAATCTAGCTTGGGGGCAAAATTCCAAACCCAATGTGTTGCTCATCATCGTAGATGATTTGCGCCCCGAATTAGGTTGTTATGGCAAAAGCCAAATGCACACTCCTAATATTGACCAATTAGCCAAAGAAGGCATTTTGTTTCGCCAAGCCTATTGCCAACAAGCAGTTTGTAGCCCTTCTCGTACTTCTTTGCTGACCGGCAAACGCCCCGAAACCACCAAAATATCCGGCAATGACGACCATTTTCGGCAATTTATCCCCGAAGTAGTTACCCTGCCCCAATATTTCAAAAAAAACGGCTACCATACTCAATCCGTGGGAAAAATCTACCATACCAATCTCGATGACCCTTTGAGCTGGAGTGTGCCTAGTTGGATGCCGCCTCCGGCACGCTACGGCAAGCCGGAAACCAATGCGAGCATCGAGAAAGAAAAAAAACGCCTGCAAGCCGAAGGCAAAGCATACCAAGAAATCATTACTTATGACTCACTTACCAAAACTCCTCTCCACGTCAAACAGGTGGGAATTGAGGTCAAAGGACCTAGTTGGGAAGACCCCGAAGTGGCAGATACAGTGTTGAGAGATGGCAAAACAATGAAAAAAGCCCTCGAAATTCTCCAAAATCTCAAACATCAAAGCCAACCTTTCTTTTTGGCGGTTGGTCTTTCCAATCCGCATTTACCTTTCGCCGCCCCCAAAAAATACTTTGATTTGTACCCTTACGAAAGTATCCGTTTGCCTCAAAATTTTCACCCGCCTCTCGATGCTCCTGATTATGCCTACTTAAATGGCGGTGATTTGTATCGTTATGCCGATATTGAAGGGCGATACAAAGTTTCGCCCCAAAAAGCCAAAGAATTGATACGAGGTTATTATGCCGCTACCAGTTATTCAGATGCTATGATTGGACTGATAATCAATGAGTTACAAAAACTTGGACTAAAAGAAAATACCTTAATTGTTTTGATAGGCGATCACGGCTACCACTTGGGCGAAAACGGGGCTTGGTGCAAACAAACCAATTTTGAGATAGCCACTCGTTCACCTTTTATCATTGTTCCCTCAACGAATTACGCGCTGGCAGGCGCAAAATGTGAAGCAATGGTAGAATTTGTCGATATTTATCCTACTTTGGCAGATTTGGCGGGTTTAGCTGCCCCAACAGGTTGCGAAGGCTACAGTTTGAAAAAATTGATTGACAAACCGGATCTAGCTTGGAAATCGGCGGTTTTTAGCCAATATCCGCGCCGCGTTGAGCAAAAAAGATTGATGGGCTACTCTATGCGGACTCCGCAATATCGCTATACTGAATGGAAAGACCAAAAAAGCGGCAAAATTGAAAGTCGAGAATTATACAATCACTCCATTGACCCTGAAGAAAACAAAAACTTAGCCTTATCGCCTGATTATCAAATGATTATAAATCAATTATCCAAACAACTCCAACTAGGTTGGCAAAAGGCTTTACCCAAAAATGAATCGAGAAAATGAATCGAAGAACTTTTATCAATCAAAATCTTTTGCGTGGAATAGGCTTGAGTTTTTTGCCCAATTTCGTTTTTAGTAATTCACAAATTGCTGATAATCAATGGATTAATAATGATTTTCCGAGATTAAAAGATTTGCGTAAAATCATTGCCAATCCAGTAATTATTGAGAAAATCGAGATTTTAAATTTTGAAAAAAAATTATTTGTCAAGGTCAGTTCGCAAGGCATTTCGGGCATTACAATGGCAAATGAACGCTTGAGCAATCTGACTTCTTTGCTCAATAAGCTGGTTGCCAAAACTTTTTTGAATCAAGATGCCCGCAATTTGACCGACTTGGTGCATCGAGCTTATTCGGAGGAGCGCAATTATAAATATGCCGGCTCGATGCCCCTGTCTAATTGTATCGGACATATTGAGATTGCCACCTTAGATTTATTGGGGAAAATCGCCGAACTGCCTATAAATCAATTATTTGGCAAAAAAATAATCAATGAAGTTCCGGCTTACCTCTCTTCGCTCACGCGCGAAACTTCGCCCGAACAAGAAGCCGAGTTTCTTGCCCAAAAATCCCAAGAAACCGGCGCACAAGCCATCAAAATCAAAGTAGGCGGGCGAATGGGTTTTGATGAAAAATCTACTCAAAGAGACAAAGCCCTGCTTCCGGCTTTGCGAAAACTATTGCCCAATATCACGATTTATGCTGATGCCAACAGCTCTTTTGATGTAAAAACGAGCATCGAAATCGGTAAAATGCTGGAAGATTATCAAGTAGATATTTTTGAAGAACCTTGTGTGTGGGAAGATTACGAAAGCAATCAAAAAGTAAACAAAGCCCTCAAAAAAATCAAACTTGCAGGTGGCGAGCAAGATACCAGCCTTTTTCGCTGGCGAGATATTTGCAAAAACAATGTGTATGATATTCTCCAACCCGATTTGTATTACAATGGTGGCATCATCAAAGCCTTACAAGTAGCCGAAATAGCCCATCAATTTGGTAAAAAAATTGCCCCTCATTCACCCAAAGCCGACCCTTTGGCAAGCCCATTTTTGCATTTTATTTGCCTGATTCCCAATGCTTATGGCTATCAAGAATATCCGGCGCGCCCTGCCAAACAGCCCACTTGGTACACCCCACAAATCACCCTGCAAAATGGCAAAATGAGTATTCCTGAAGGCATCGGGTTAGGCGTTGGGTATGACAATGATATTTGGACGAAGGCTAAAACAATCGAGGACTAAAATTTTTTATTGGCTTGATAATCTATTATTTATATGAAAGTTAGGGTTTGAGTATTCTACCCTACTAAAATTATAAGTCATTGATAATCAGGGATTTAAACTTTGTGGTTTAACCCCTTTAGGGGTAGAACCTTGGTAAAAAATGGAGAGAAATCTGCATTTAGCCCCTTTAGGGGCGAAACCTTCAAGGAGCGATTAAAGATTTTGCCCCTAAAGGGGCTAATAATTTATAAAATGCTCATTATCAGATGTTTAAAAAAATAGTAGGGTTGGAGCAAGAAGAAAAACTACTTTAATTTCAGGTCTGAAATTGAACTTTCAGTTTTAAGACTTCCGATGTTGAATATGTTTAGAAAATACTGTAATCAATTTTATTTTTGATAATTTTACCAAAAAAAATCATTTGAAGCCTTTTCCAATTTCTGCCCAAACTCCCACCAACCTTCAAAATGATTTCTCGATTGATTGGAAAAATTTGATTATCCATCAGTATGTCATTCAGGCTGAATACGAAATCGAGTACTTAAAACAAATAGCCAAATACTCAAATAATTGCATAGCCCCTTATGGAATAAATGCACAAGTATTTGATTATCAATTAGATACAGAATTTGAGCGTTTATTGGCAATGGTTCATCAAATACCGATTGTGGCTCAGGACTTTATCGCCGAATTATTTTGCCAAACTAACATCGCGGATTACTTATCTGAATTTGCCACCGAAAACCAACTCTTGAAAAATTTGATTTATCAGGCTGATTTTCAATACCTTAACGCATTTGAAATTCAAGGTGAATTGAGCAAAAATTTGTATTATTATGGAATGTATCGGTTTTTTTGGCAAGATTTTTCGCCCAATGAAGCCCAAACCATCAGCCTTCAATTAATGGATTTAATCTTCGAGAATGATTTGGAAAACGTGATATGCTTCACCACCCGTCTTCCTTGGGGCAAATGGTTTGATATTCATAGTTGCACAGATTATACTTTTGTGTTTTTGAATAAAAAAGCTCGAAAAATCTGGCTTTTTTGTTTTTCACACAGCGATTAAATTTAATTGATTTTGTGCTTCCAAAAGCAATCAATTCAATTAAACCTAGCAGCTGTTTTAAAATAATATTGACCTATTTTTAATTTATCTAAGGTTTCAAAACAAGCTGGTTTACCCTGTGCCTCAGCTTGTCGGGCTGAGTTTACAATCCAGCCTAACAGGCTGGTTTACAATATTTTATTTTTTTAAATAATTAACTGCCTGATTATCAAATATTTGTGTGTATTTAGGTGATTTTGAACGCTGATTACGCAGATTGTTATGATAAAAATCTGCCTAATCTTTAAAATCATAAAAATCTGCGTTCTAATAAACGATTGATTAATCCTATTTTAAAACAGCCTCTCAGGGTTTTACTTTATTTTTTCGTCTTTATCAAAAAAATAAATGAAATCATTGCTGATTTGCTTGTTTTTCCTAAGCTATTTTAATGCTTTTACTTTTTCACAAAGTATTGATAATCAGGCAAATACTGCCTATTTCAAAACTCTGCTTTCTTTGGGCGAAGCTTTGCTAAAAGTGCAGAATCAAGACAAAAAAAGCCCTGATTTTGGCGGATTACAAGACCCCGAAACCGGCATTTATTACTCGCGCGCCGCCGAAGCCGTGTTTCCTTTTGCAGTGCTTTGGCAAAAAACTCAAGACAAAAAATATCTAAAATCCGCGATTAACTTAGGTAATTGGTTGATACGACAACAAAAGCCCAGTGGCGAATGGGTCGAAAATCCTTGGACTTGGACCGGCACCACCGCCGACCAACTCTTGATGATGGCAGGAGCTTATCCAATCCTCAAATCACAACTCACTGATAAAGAGCAAGTTAGCTGGAAAAAATCAATTTCTGCCGCCGCCGATTATTTGGTTCTCAAAATGAGTCCCGATTTTGCCAGCATCAACTATGTGCCGACTACGGCGGGGGCTTTGGCAGTTACCTATCAAAATATTGAACCGCGAGAGACTTGGAAAACCAAAGCCCAAACTTTGGCTTTTCAAACTCGTGCCAAAATGGACGATGATTTCTTCATTGAAGGCGAAGCCGCCCGCTATCACGACAACAAATACGGAGTAGATTTGAGCTATCAAATAGATATGTCGCTGTGGGGTTTGGCTTTGTATGCCCGTATTTTTAAAGATGAGGAGGCTTTACAAGCTGTACAAAATTCTTTGCAAAGAATCCAATATTTTGTCTATCCCAATGGAATGATTGACGGCTCTTGGGGAGCAAGATGCTATAAATGGACAGGCTATGGTACCAAAACCGCCGATGGTTGTCAAGTATTATTTAGCTTATTTGCCCAAGAAAACCCTGTGTATCAGGCAATTGCCTTAAGAAATTTGGAATATTTACAAACGGCTATCCAAGACGGCTTGGTGGGCTATGGCAAACACATTTGGGGTATGCCCAATCAAAAAGCTAATTTATACCCCACTTTTGCCCGCGCCAAAAACTTGGCAATGGCGGTGGCTTGGGGGCAAACTACTACCCAATCTTCCTCCCTTCCGGCAGATACCGGCAATTGGCACAAATATTTTCCTACTTTAAAAGTGGGCATCATTAGGCAAGGTATTTGGATGGCTACGGTTTCGGCGTATGATTACGAAGACCGCGACAACTGGGGCAAGGGCAAATATCATCACAATCCGCGCGGCGGCGCACTTTGCAATGTGTATGCTGAGGGTTTTGGCTGGCTCACTACCTCCAGCCAAACGCGCTATCAGCGTGGCGAATACGTCCACATGCCCGAAATCCAAGACTCGATTCAATGCCTCACTCCACGCCTTGAGTATCAAGACCAACGAGGTTATTTTACTAATTTGTATGATTCAAAAACCGATATTTTTTTACAAAGTCTTGATAATCAGTTAATTGCCAAAGTAAACGGCGAACTCTGTGATTCACTCAGCCGTCCGGGTGGCGTTGCTTTTGGCTATGATTATGTGTTTGAAAATAAAAAACTGACCAAAAATCTTCGCTTGCGTTATCACGGGCGCAATCCAATAATTCAAATTGTAGAACCAATAGTTTTGGAAGTGGGCGTAAAAATTGAAAAAATTGACGAAAAAACTGTCAAAATTCATTCTGCCCAAAAACAACTGATTTTTAAAGTTCATTCCAAAAATGTAACTCTCAAAGTCGGCGAAAACGCGCACAATTACTGGTTTCCCTTCCCGGGATTGCGGGCTTACCCTTTGGTTTTGGAAGTTTTGCCACCTCAAAATGATTTTAAATCTCTAATTACTTATTCTTATGAAATGGAATAAAATTTATAAGTATCTGATAGTCAGCATATTATATAATTTTGGATTTTTTCTGCCGATTGCTGCCCAAGTTTATAAAATCACCGATTTTGGGGCAAAAGGCGATGGCAAGACGATGAATACTGCATTTATCCAACAAGCTATTGACGTATGTAACAAAAATGGCGACGGAACGGTTTGGATTCCGGCGGGGATTTTTGTTTGTGGCGAAATTGAATTAAAATCCAACCTGACTTTGCATTTAGATAACGGCGCAATTTTGTTGGGAAGCCCCGAAATCAAAGATTATCCCAAATTCAAACAATTGATTCACGCCGAAAATTTACAAAATATTACTTTTTCGGGTTCGGGAACAATTGATGGCAATGGCAAAAGTTTTTTTAATCCTGATTGGACTTTCAAACCGCGCCCCGAGCCTTGGATTAAGTTTTTGAATTGTCAAAATATTGTCATCCAAGAAGTTAGATTGATCAATTCGCCGGCGCACGTTTTAGATTTTACCGAATGTGAGCAAATTCTGGTTGAGGGCATCAGCATCATCAACGATATGCGCTCGCCCAATACCGATGGCATTGATATTCGTAATACCCGCAATGTTCGAATTACCAATTGCTATATCGAGACCGGCGATGATGCAATTTGCCTTAAAACCAGCCTCAAAAATGAAATTCCGCGTTATTTTACCGAAAATATAATCGTCAGCAATTGCATTCTCAAATCCGATGATGCCGCCCTCAAGTTAGGCACCGGCTCGGCTTATTTGACTAGAAATTGTATTTTTTCTAATTGTGTCATTCAAGATACTCGTTTTGGCATTGCAATATTTATGGAAGAAGGCGGAAAATTAGAAAATTACCAATTCAACAATATCATTATCCAAGGCAAATCGCGGCACAAGACGGAATATCCGATTTTTATGGATATTGACCGCAAAAAGCCAGAATATGCTTTTGGGCAAATCAAAGATGTACAATTCAATGATTTAATTATCGAAACGCGGGGCAATATTTTGATTGGCGGGCAAAAAACCGCGCTGATTGAAAACATCAGTTTCAGTAATGTAAAATTGAAAATCAAAGAAGCCGTTGATTTGAAAACAATGAAAAAACCCAAAGGCAATCGAAGCGTACCAAGATTTGCGGATAGTGATGACTTCGCTGCCGAAAATGCCCATATCACAATTGGCAATGCTCGAAATATTACATTTAAGAATTTTACACTCGAGATAGATAGTTTGGGCTTCAAGCGTGAACCTATGGTATTGAAAAATACCGTTGAAGTCAAAAAAAATGATTTTGAAATTCAACATACACCTTGATAAAGTAGCATTTTACCTATCTTGTTTATCTTTCTACCGAACTCTTCATTCATTCACCTAAAAAATAACGTATATTTGAATTTAAGGTAATCAAATTAGTATTTTTCAATAATAAAATGACAATAGTTCGTGAAGTTTCTAGTTCCGAGTTTCTAGTTGGGAGCTAAGTAATTGAAAGTCAAGCAATTAAGTAAATCTTTGTAAATTCTATAAATGCTTGGTAATCAGCGAGTTATAAAATGCCCACGAAGTACTGAAATGATTAACAGCAAAAAAATAGCACTTAAATTTTTTATGTAACAAAAGAGGTGATTTATTTTAATGAAATTTCTCAGCATTTTTTTCCTATCCCTCAGCATTACCCTCCATACACTTGCTCAATCTTCCAAAATAGACAGTTTATTATTGCTTTTGCAAAAACAAACAATTAACGATAGTACTAAACTCAAAACTTTGGGCGAGTTATCGGCTCAATACCGAAAAGTAAACCCCAGCAAAAGTATTTATTATGCGGAAAAAGCATTAATTATTGCCGAAAAAATAAAAGATTGGCAAGGAGTGGCTTACAGTCATCGCCTGATTGGGGGCATACACCGCTTGCAAGGCAATTATGACCAAGCACTTACCGCCTATTTTGCCTCTTTAAAAGTTTGCGAAAAATACGAACTAAAAGATGACATTGCCAAAGCCTTGAATAATATTGGTTTGGTATATCGTAGCCAAAAAAACCTTGAAGAAGCTCTACATTATCATCAAAAATCGCTTAGCCTTGCGCAAGCTTTAAAAGATAATGAATTGATTGCCAATAACTTAAATAACATTGGCTTAATTTATCGCGCCAAAAATCAAATAGACGATTGTATTGAATCTACTCGTCAAGCCCTTCGCATTTATCAAAAAATCAAGCATCAAGAAGGCATTATCAATGCCACCAACAACATTGGCAAAGCCTTTGAAAAAGCCGATAAATTGGATTCCGCTTTATATTATTATCAAAATGTTTTAGCTCTTGCCGAAAAAAGTCAAAATATCAATCTGATTTCCGAAAACTTGGTCAGTATTGCCTCAGTGTATAGCCAGCAACCCCAAAAAACTGAATTGGCAATGCCCATTTTAGAAAAAAGCCTGCAATACGCCCGACAGATGAATAATAAAGAACGGGAAATGGATATTTATAAGATTTTTTCGGAAATTTATGAAGAAAAAGGGGATGAAAGCCAAGCCTTGTTATTTTATAAAAAATCAGTTGCCATCAAAGACAGCCTTTTTACCAAAGAAAAAAACCATCAGATTGCCCAAATTCAAGTTTCGTATGAATCAGAAAAAAAAGACCAAGAACTTGCCCTAAAAAACAGTGAAATCAAACAACAAGCACTGCTTCGTAATTTTTTAATCATTGGAATTTTAGCCTTCGTAGGCGTAATAGTTTGGCTGATTCGCAACAATCGCCAAAAACAACTTTTGAATAAAAAATTAGATGAGCAAAAACAAGAAATTTTAGTACAGAATGAAGAATTGCTCCAACAGCAAGAAGAAATATTGACCCACCGCGACTTTATCGAAGCCGCCAACCAAGAACTTGCCAAACAAAATGCGTTTGTCCAAAAAAGTATTCAATCCGCTTCTACCATTCAAAAAGCGGTTTTGCCTTCGGAACTCAAAATGACCAATATTTTGAATCAAGATAATTTTTTCTTGATTAATTTGCCCAGAGATATAGTTTCGGGCGATTTTTATTGGGTAGATGTGCTTGATAATCAGACTTTTATCGTACTTGCTGATTGCACCGGACACGGGGTTGCGGGGGCTTTTATGAGTATGATAGGCACTATGCTTTTGAATAAAGTTATTTTGGAGGAAAAAACCCGAGAACCGCATTTGATTTTGGAAAAATTGCATCAAAATATTTTTTCCGCCCTTGACCAAGCCCACTCCAAAGATGAAAACGGAATGGAAATAGCGGTTTGTCGTATCGAGAAAACCAATAATGGCGTGCAATTAAAATTTGCTGGTGCCAAGCGAATGATGTATTATTTTGAAGTTAATCAATTGATATTCAATGAGTTAGTAGAAAATAGAAGGGCGATTGGTGGTAGTCAAGAAAATCCTCCAGCTTTTGAATCTCAGCAAATCGAGCTGAACTTACCGGCTTATATTTATTTATGCTCCGATGGTTTTGCTGACCAAAACAACCTCAATCGGAAAAAATTTGGCGAAAAAAACTTATTTGAGTTACTTAAAAATGCTTCGCAATTGCCTTTTACTCAACAAAAAAACACCATTTGGCAAGCCCTTCAAAATCACCAAAATACTGCCGAACAAAGAGATGATATTTTGTTTATGGGAATAAAAATTTCATAAATAATTGATAATCAAATACTTATGCAATTTCTAGTTCTTAATGATTAATTTCTAATGAGTTATCAGGGATTGAAGCGTTTTTCTCGTCTTAAAAAGTAAAACGAAATGAAAAATCGCCGTTCATTCCTGCAAAACATTGGTCTTTTCGGTGGCTCGCTCGCCCTAAGTTTGGAAAACCTTTGGGCGCAAAACAACCCAACACTTCAACAAAAAATAGCCAGTAAACCACTGTTAATCAATAAGTTAGAAGAATCCATTTATGCTTTTGTGATTGCCGATGCCATGGGCGGCTCCATTGAAAATATGTTGCCCAGCCAAATCAAAACGCAGTTTGGCAATTGGGATTTTAATAATTTTTTGCCACCAACCGACAAAAAAGACTTGGAAACCGGCTTGGGCAAAGGCAACGGGCGCACCACTGATGATACTATCAATTTTGAAAACTTAATTCAAATTTATATTCAAAATCAAGACCACTTAGATGCCTATGCTTATGCCAACTATTTTGTGGAAAATGTCAGCAAAAAGAAAATATTTATTGCCGAAAAAGGCAAAGAAATGACTGCCAATGACCGCCCGCTTTGGTGGCCCGAACGCTATGTGTATCAACGCTTGGCTATCAACAATGCCGAGCCACGCACTGCCGGAGTAGGCAATTATTTGAATGAGGGCTTTCAAGGCATCGTGTTGGCGGTAGGAGCAGTCAATGCTGGTGACCCATTGCGGGCTTATCAGGAGGTTACGGCGTTTGGGCAGGCACACACCGAGTCTTACGCGCTCGAGGGCGCAGGCGTAAACGCGGCTGCTTATGCGGTGGCTTTTCAAAAAAATAGTTCTATTAAAGAAATTATCCAAACAGTCCTCGAATTAGCCCAAGACGGAACTAAAATGGCCATTGAAGACGTGTTGGCAGTTACCAATCCGCAAGATTCTTTTGATGATTTTGTCCGCAAAACTCGCCAAGCTGTACTTCCCTATTGGCAACTTTCGCCGGCAATGCTCAAACAAAACCAAAGCCAAACCGAAGAAGAAACTTCCAAAAAACTCCGTAAAGACACCAATATCAGCCGCCCCAGCCGAATTGCTTGCATCGAGAATGTACCGATTGCTTTGGCAAGCTTGGTTTATGGCGAAGGCGATTACCTCAAAACTTTGAAATCAAGTTTGTTTTATGGGCGCGATGCCGAGTCAATTGCCGCCGTTAGCACCAGTATATTAGGGGCTATGCAAGGCAAAGGTTTGGTTGCGGAAAAATTGAAAAAAGAAGTTGATGCAGTCAATAAACGAAATTATGCTCAATTAGCCCAAGATTTATTCAAAACCATTGAAATTATCTACCGAAAAGACCAAAATCGTTTGGCAAAAAGAAAGGATTTAATTGATTGATAATCAATTAGTTATGATTCTTAGTGGAATTTCTAATAATCAATTGAGTTTTTAAAATTCGGGTTTCGGGTTCATATTTATCGGTTTGGAGGTATTTTATCATCATTTCGGTAGCCATTTGCCCCATCTCGAACGCTGGTTGCGCCATTGTCGTTAGGCTGGGTTCGATAATCGTAGAAACCGGCGCATTGGTAAAACCGGCGATGGCGATTTCATCGGGGATTTTGATGAATTTTTCTTTCAAAACCAGCATTGCCCCAATAGCAGTACGGTCATTGACACAAAAAATAGCATCCGGTTTTTCGGGTAGTTCTAATAATCTTTTGACCGCTTCGGCTCCATATTCCTGCGTAAAACCACCATAGGTAATCCATTGATTATCAGCACTTAAACCACTTTCTTGGAGCGCATTTAGGTAGCCCTGACAACGATTTTCGGTTACTTGCAGGTTTTTGGGACCGGCAATATGAGCTATTCTTTTATATCCTGATTCAATTAAATGCTGGGTAATGGTAAATGCCCCCTCATAATCATCAACCAAGACTTTGGAAACTTGGGCATTGTTCCACGCTCGGTCAATAAAAACCATCGGCACGTGTTTATTGAGGGCTTGCTCAAAGTGTTCAAAATGATTGGTCTCAATGGATACTGAAGCGATTAAGCCATCTACACGATAACGCAAAAGGTGCTTTAAGTTGGATATTTCGCGCTCAATTTTTTCGTCCGAAAGACAAATCATTACATTAAAACCGGCTTCGTAAGCTACGTGTTGGATTCCACTGATGATGGTAGAAAAAAAAGGATTGGCGATTTCGGGAATAATGACCCCAATTGAATTGGTTTTTTGGTTACGAAGACTGAGAGCTAGGGGGTTTTTTTCATAATTGAGTTTTTCGGCAAGCTCTAAAATTCTTTTTTTGGTCTCGGCATTTACATCAGGATGCCCTCTTAATGCCCGCGATACCGTAGAAAGCGATAAATTAAGCTCCTTGGCTATATCTTTAATGGTGGTTTGGTCAGTTAGCATATTCAAGACAAAAAAATGATTCTATTTTAAATTTACCAGATTGTATTCTACAAAGATAACACAAATACGCGTAGTTCATTATCAGTTAAATTGACAAATCTTTGGAATGGTCTAAAAAATAAAGTAAACAGCATATATTATTAAATGATTGATAATCAATGTATTATGCAAGGGCTAATAACCTGATACTCAAATCATTATCTCACTACTTCTTAGCCCAATCCCAAAGCCTTTACCAATTCATAAATTTGAATCAAATCATCGGACTCGAGGCGATACCATTCCATATCTATTCTTTGGTAATAAAAATGAGCTTTCAAAAGATTTTCAAGGGCATTGGAATATTGGACGCTGGGGCAAGGAATTGCCAAAACTACTTGCAATCCGGGGGCAAAAGTGCGACCCGTAGTCATCCGAGCCACTATATCTTTGCTACGTCCGATTTTGTAGCCGTTGCTGTCGGGGTTGTGCATCACATACACAAAAGCCTCGAGGTTATCGGGTAGGGTAGCCGTCCGTTTCTCGAGTTTTTGGAGGCGGTCTTCGATTTTTTCAAAATTTTCTTGTTGCTTATCAAGCATTTGCGCCGAGAGTTCGGCAAAGAGTTGCTTGACCAAATCGACAATCTCAAGCGGGACATTTTCGGGCGATTGTTGAAGGCTATAACTGCCGGTTTTGCGGAGTTGAGGTAGGACTTCATCAAATATCCAAGATTCGAACTTTTCGGCTTCCGGTTTTTGACTTTTGGTAATCAAACGATATAGGTTGCCTTCACTGATAAAGGTATATTCTTGCTTTCCGCCATTAGAAAGGAGGTAACGTTTCGTTATCCCCTTTGGGCGACAATGGTCATTAATTGCTTTGCTATTATTTTTATAGCCTAAAATATTGCAAATGTCAATTCCGCAAAACCAAACTTTGTCAGCAATTATAATAATCCTTACTTGGTTGATTTCATCAAAAAAGAAAGTGGAAAGTCCATCAGTATGTTTCATTGCTTTTTTTATTAAATTTTATCTTCTTTGACCTGATGTCGGTATTTCCGACATCAAGTCGGGGGGTGTAAATTTAATTAAAAGTAGTAATATTACAACTTTATATTTGCCTTTTTCTTTCTTTTATTTCAATTTTAAGCTCAAAATCAGTATATTTTTCCAAAATTACTAAAATCCTATCTTGGCTTATTAAGTTTCGTTTTACAAAATCATATTTTGCATACTTGAGATTTTTTTTATCTTCGGTAGGCAATTTTGGATATTCATTTTCCAACCACCACGCGAAGGCGGCTTTGAGGTCATTGAATTGAGGCATTTGAGTTTTTGTTTTATTGAAAAGTGAAGTTACAGCTTGCTTTTGGGCGAGGCAAATTAAAAAGCATAAGTAATTGATAATCAATACTTTAAAATTTATAACACTAAAATAAAATCCGGCAAAAGAATAAGCAAATCAACTTACACATAAAATTGACTGCCGTTCTAAATCAACTTTTCTGAAAAAAAACTACCTTAGCCCAAATTTTAAAAATATCACTTTTGACTATCGAATTAATTTTGGCTTGGCGCAATATCGGGCGTTCACTTGGGCGAAGTGGCTTGATTATCAGTGCTTTAGTGCTAGGTATATGGGCAGGAACTTTTGCGGTGGCTTTGGTCAAGGGCTTGGCGCAACAAAGGCTACAAAATCAAATCGATTGTAGTCTCGGGCATCTCAAAATTACGCACCCCCAATTTGACGAAGAAAAGACGATTGGCTATCAAATTGATAAAAAAGAATTGGAAACTCATTTAAAAAAAACCAATATAATCACTTATTCTTTTCGCCTCAATACGCTGGCAATTATCCAAGCCGGACAGCACTCCTCCTCCATTGATTGGTACGGCGTAGTTCCCAGTTTTGAAAAAACTACCTTAAAACTAGCCGATAAACTCATTGAAGGGCATTATTTAGACCACCTGCCACCCAAATCATTGGTAATTGGTAAAAAATTAGCCCAAAAACTCTCGGTCAAGCTCGGCGATAAAATAAATATTGTTGCCCAAACCGAAAAAAATGAGCCTGTCCGCGATACTTTTCAAGTAGGAGGAATCTATGACTATCACAATCACGCATTTGCGATGCGACACGTTTTTGCGCGAGTCGAGGATTTTCGCCAAACTATGCAAATGACTGATAACCAGCACTTTCATCAATTAATTATTCGTTTAAAAAATGATGAACAAGCCCTCGAAACCGCCCAAAAATGGCAAAAGGCTCTCCCCCAATGCAAGGTACAAAGCTGGGCGGATATAGCTCCCGAATTGGCTTATTTGAGTATTTTACAAGGTTATTTTTTTCTGATTTTTAATGGAATTATCTTATTTACCCTTACCTTGTTATTGGTCAATACAATGCTGATGGCAGTGTTGGAGCGCACCCGCGAACTTGGGGTGCTCAAGGCTTTGGGAATGAATAAGCGGCGGCTTTTGCGCTTGATTTTTTACGAAACCCTGCTTTTGAGTGGCTTGGGCGGGGGTTTGGGCATCGGTATTGCCGTACTAACGGTAGCTTATTATGGGCAAACAGGCATAGATTTGCGTTATTTTGGTTCGGCTTGGGGTAGTTGGGGCAGTTCTCCCGTAGTCTATCCGCAATTGTCAATGGGTGATTTATGGGGCATCGTTTTATTATTATTCCTAACTGCCTTATTATCAGCTATTTATCCGGCTTACAAAGTCTTGCAAAGTACAAGTGTGGATATGATGAAATCGACGATATGAATTAATTAGAAATTATATAACTATTTGATAATCAATTAGTTATGATTTTTGACTTAATTAGTTACTAGATTCAATAATCAAATTTACTGGGGTAGAATTGGCAAATAAGTAACCAACCCTTCCTTGCTTTTTCTGTAGGGATATTCACCCTTTCAAGGGGAAAATAGCCATTTTGTTACCGAGATTATTTATATTAAGCTCTCTGTTCACTTTTTGATAAGAGCCTTAAGCAAAAAAGCCGAATTTTGACAATTCGACTTTTCATAAGTAATTGATTATCAATAAGTTACATATCTAAATATCGATTTATCAATCTTTGCTTAGTAAGTCATTACCGGTGGCAAAGCTTTGGCTTGTTCAATAAAATCCTCGACTTGTTTCAAAGAAGGTACTTGATTGACTAAGTTTTTTTCTTCGTTTACTTCGCCCATTTTTTTGTGCAAATTTTCAGCATTTCGGTTGCGGAGTTCTTTGACAGTATCTACACCGGCGGCGTGCAACAACTCAGCAAATTGACCGGCAACGCCCTTGATGCGAAACAAATCCGCCATATTGACAAAACTCAAGATTTTGCCATCAGCAATGCCGGTTTTTTCCGCCAATTCTTGGCGACCTTTGGCAGAAGCTCCGGCTTCGAGTAATTTCTCTACAGTTTTGATACCGGCGGCAGAAAATTTTTCGGCAAAAACATCGCCAATGCCCTCAATATCTTTGATAGATGTAGCCATAAATTGTGAATTTAGGTTTGTTTTAACTAATAGTAAATTTGAAATTTAAAATTATACATTAATTGGATTATGACAAATTTAGAGCCTAAAATTTTTGTTTTAGCCGTTGAACCCTACCGGCAAGTCGTCAAGTCAATTCATTATGTTATTATAAAAATTTTTTTTATAAAATTTATTGAATATTTTTTATTTTTAATTAAGAATAAAGTACCCAAATTTGTACTTTAATTGCAAAAACAATGATGAAACTTATCCAAGCCCAAGGCATTAGCAAAACTTATCGCCAACGAAATATTGAAGTAAAAGCCATTCAAGATATTGATTTAGCAATACATAGCGGCGAGTTTACAGCAATTGTAGGTCCTTCAGGTTGTGGCAAAACTACTCTATTGAATCTAATTGGTGGCTTAGACCAGCCCGATAAAGGCACTATTCGAATAGCCGAACAAGACATTACACAACTGACTGAAAATCAATTGACTGATTTTCGTTTGCACAATATTGGCTTTGTTTTTCAAAATTATAGCTTGTTGCCGGTATTATCGGCTTGGGAAAATGTGGCTTTGGTTTTGCAATTGCAAAAGATAAAACCGTTGAAAATCAAGCAAATAAGCCAAGAAATGTTGGCTTTGGTAGGCCTGAGCGATAAGTTGAATGCTCGTCCGACTGAACTCTCGGGCGGGCAGCAACAGCGCGTAGCCATTGCCCGTGCTTTGGCAACTCAACCCCAGTTTGTATTGGCTGATGAACCCACGGCCAGCCTTGATTCCGAAAATGCCGATAATCTTTTGGAATTGATGCAAAAAATTAATCAGGAGCAAGGCACTACCTTTGTGTTCTCAACCCACGATAGTCGGATTATTGCCCGCGCCAAAAGAATTGTCCGGCTTCGAGATGGTAAAATTGATGGCGATTCAATGATATAATTCTATAACTAATTGATAATCTTTGACTTTTGACAAATAAGAATGTAACCCAGCCTTTAGGCTGCGGGAGGCACAGCCTAAAGGCTGGATTATAATTTTATAACTAATTGATAATCAAGTGATTATGTATATTCAAATCTATCAGGTTTTTAAAACCTGACGGGGTTGGCTGTCATTTCTGCAACAACCAACTACGAGCCAAATCTACATCTTCAAAAAACTTGTAAGCCTCAAAACTCGATCCTTCGGGTTCGTTTACGGTTTGCTCGAGAGCCACTTGAGTAAAAAAATCAGGAGGCAGGACAAAAGCTATTTTTTGGGCAATTTTATTGACTTTTTTGGAAATATTGTTATCCACCCACTCTTGCAAATCGGGCATAATGGTAAAATTAATCAAAGACGCATCTACCAAAACTCGCTTGGGCTGATAAGTTTCTACCGAATGAACATACGCCAACAAATCGGCTTTGAACTCATTGACCAACATCAAATACTGGGTGTTTTGCCAAATATGCTCTAGTAGTGATGAATCATCATCAAAATAACTTACCGAAAAATCTAACTTTAATATTTCGCGTCGCATATAATTTCAAAGATTATGAGAAGAATGTTAGCATAATTAGAGTAGGTAAATATACTAATTTTACACAAACAATTTGAAAAATTATCGAGCTTCTTCGGCTAGTTTCAAATCTTTAGCTAGGATTTTGACCAATCATTCTTAGGCTAACATCTTACTATTGCGGTTGATTAGCTATTTTTTGCCTTATTGAAGGAAATCGACAATGTTTTGTGGGTCAAGGCGTTTTACGGGGCTGATTTCAATAAAGTGTTTGCGAACAATTCCTTGCCTATCTGCTGCATAAGTAGCCGACATTGGCAGTTCAATTTTGCCTTTGTCATTCAAATATTGAAAATCATATTGAGCGATTTCGGGATAGCCAGACAATTTGTGGCGGGTGTTAATAAAATTCATATCAATCAATAGTTCGGGCAGTTTCTAAGCCCCCTGCCCCGCCAGAGGCGGGGGTTCTGTTCTGAATTATTTACTAAGTACCTGATAATCAGATAGTTATATAATTTATTTAACCTTTTCAAAGACCATTTGCTCTAATACGCAGGTATAGGTAATGTATTCTGCTAACGTTGGAGTTTAGAAAACATTGGTGAAGCTATGGAAAACCACTAATTTTAAGTTTTAGGCATTTTCGACACCTGATAAACCTGCAAAAATTAAAAACCTCGTTGGCAATTTCTATACATTAGAACTAATACTCAACCATAACTATATTGAAACAAGGTATTCTTTTTCTGTAAGTAGTTTATAATCAACTTTTTTTGCGAAAAGGTCACCGGTTATGGCATCTAATTTTTGTCTAATTACTCGTATAGCTTGTTCAGATTGGTCAATGCCTATCCATTGCCTACCATTAACTTGAGCAGATTTTAAGGTAGTTCCAGAACCGGCAAAACAGTCTAATACGATACTTCCTTTATTTGAGGAGGTTTTGATAATCACATCTAACAAATCGGCATTTTTTTCCGTAGGATAAATGGGATATTGAGGGTCTTTAAACTCCCAAATATCTTGGATTCGCTTCCCTTCTTGTTCGTCTAAGTATATTTTTTTTCTTGGATTACCCTTATCACTCCATTCTATCAATCCCTCAGCATCCCACTGTTCCAATACTTCAACATTACTCCGCCAATGTCTGCCCGGGGGGGGCAAAATTCCTTTGAATGGCATAGCGGTTTTACCATTTTGGGTTTCGCCCGGTGCGTGTAATGGTATAGTTGTATAACGCCTTCCATTTTTTTCAGTTTTTGGAAATAACTTCAATTTATCTTCCTCCGAATAAGGCAATTTGGGTTCGTTCCAAATTAAATTTTCAGATTTAGAATAAAATAAGATTAAGTCTTTCATATTCCCATAAGCTTTTCGGCTAAAGTTTTTTGGATTACATTTTATTCTTGTAATATCATTTCTAAAATTTTCAATTCCAAAAATTTCATCCATTACAATTTTTACATAATGGCCAATTTTATAATCTATGTGAAGGTAAATAGACCCATTATCCGAAAGTAGTGTTTTTAGAAGCACTAATCTCTCCCGAAGAAACTCAATAAATTCAAAGCCTTTTAAAGTATCAGAATAAGCAATTACGCCTTTAGAACTATTACTAATTGTACTAGCCCTTCCAGCAGTTATTGTAAAAGTATTATTGGTGGCAAATGGCGGGTCAATATAAATTAAATCAATTTTTCCGACCAGATTATATTTAGTTATTAATTGTTTTAGAGCAATTAAATTGTCCGATTGAATGAGTAAATTTGAATCTTTGCTTGAATTTATTTGCTTTAGTTCAATGTTAGGGATATTTTCAAATATCTCTTTCTCAGTTTTTTTATTTGGGTAATGCAATTGCATAAATTTAAATTTGGTATAAAAATTCACGAAGCACTAAACTGCTTTTAAAATTTGGTATTTTGAATTTTTACAGGAATCTAAATTATTTTTATTTTTATAACTAATTGATAATCAATTAGTTATACTTATTTTATTTTTTGTAAAAATATATTTTTTTGAAAATTTTAAATTCAAAAAAATGCTTTAAAATGATTTTAAGACAGCTTCTTAGGCTCAGTACATTTTTCATAAAGTCTATCCAATCCCATTCCATATACAGTTCCAGCCAGCCTATTTACGGTTTGAGGATTGCGCGAAAGGCTTGTTGGGTCTTTTCTTAAAAATGAAACGTAACCATTTTTTAGCGGAAATTTCTCCAATTTCAACAATTGGTTGATTAATTGAAAATTGTCCTGATTCAAAAATGCTTCTTCAA
Organism: Microscillaceae bacterium; assembly: GCA_025455045.1. Taxonomy (GTDB): domain Bacteria; phylum Bacteroidota; class Bacteroidia; order Cytophagales; family Microscillaceae; genus JALONJ01. The sequence continues at coordinate 24,471 of JALONJ010000017.1, forward strand.
TTTCCTTCCATAAATTCTGGTCAATATCTCTGATACCTTCTGGAATAGTGGGATATACTTGAAATAAATCATCTAAATAACTACGTTGATTTGCATATTCAATGCTCAATTCTGTCCAATAATTCATAGAACAAAGATAGTTAAATTTTTAGGATTTTTAGCTCAAAATTATATCTTCTTGCCTTGATTTGCGCTTAGAAAAACATTGGCAGATTTAATACAACCACTACGATTAAGGATTCGATGTTTCTCGACTTCAAAAACTACTTGTACTACCAGAATAATGACAGTAAATTTCATAGTGTTTTGATTTTTAATTTAGGAAGCAATTTTATAGAAACTATTTTGTTTTTGCAAAGTTATGTAAGTACCTGATTATCAAGCATTTATAATAATTTCTAAAAACTTACTTGTTCTCAAAAATCTCCCAATCAGGCAATCAAAAAATCAACAAATTCCGCCAATTCTACCCTCGAAAAAAATCATGTCGAATTTATGCTTAAGAGGCTTTAGAATCGAAGAAAAAATGCTTAATATTGCGAAACGATTTTAAATCGAAAAGTTTATCAAGCCCTTTGTATTTCGATTTTAAACCCCTTGCCTTTTGAAAGGGTGTGGCAACCCTCCTAAGATGGTAAATCCGGTTGAAAAGGGCATAAAAAAAAGAAAGTGTAGAATTGGCAGTTCTACACTTTCAAGAGCTTAAAAAAGTAGGTAAGTTATGTTGAGTGTCTTACTACTTTTTTGGTAAAAGCAA
>JALONJ010000316.1 GCA_025455045.1 Microscillaceae bacterium
AAAAAAGTGTATTTATAATCACCTCATTATCAATTAGTTACAGAAAGCCTGTTTTTAAATATTCTAAAAAATCAAACATTCGTTTAAAATTTCTACAGTAGGAATTGCTGAAAATAGTAAGATTTTGTAATATAACTATCTCATTATCAAGTATTTACTAAAATATTCACGTTAATGTAAAGTGAATAATTTTTTAATTACTTGAAAATCCACCAAAGGCGGACACGTCAGTATGTTCTCAAAAAATGTTGTACGCATTATTTTTTTCTTGTTCTCAAAGACAATACTTCGGGCATTTTTTATCAGTAATTGACTGTGTCTGCCTCTGGCTGATTATCCTCCAAAGGCGGACACTTAACAAAAAACTCGGAACTGAACCTCCGCCTCTGGCGGAGCAGGGGGCTTAGAAACTGTCCGAACTATTGTAGAAACTGATTGAACTATTGGGCTAAATAATTGGCGAAAGCCAACAAGTCAGCTTCTTGAAAAGAGTCCGCCATGATTTGAAAGCCAATCGGCAAGCCCTTTTCATCAACCCCATTAGGAATAGAAATAGCCGGTTTGCCTACCAAGTTGGCTTGTACCGTAAATAGGTCTTCCAAATACATTTGAATAGGGTCGCCCGTCAATGCGCCAATCTCAAAAGCCGTGCGCGGGGTAGTGGGCATCACCAAAAAATCATATTTTTTAAATATTTCGTTGGTGGCTTCTTGAATCAAACGCCTTACTTTTTGGGCTTTGGTATAATAGGCATCATAATAATCGGCACTCAAGACAAAAGTACCCAGCATAATGCGGCGTTGTACCTCAGCCCCAAAGCCTTCTTGTCGACTGCGTACATACATATTGCGCAAATCTTGGGCTTGCGGACTGCGATAGCCATACCGCACTCCATCAAATCGTGCCAAATTGGAGCTGGCTTCGGCGGTAGTAAGGATATAATAAGTAGGCAAAATGTACTTTATCAAAGGAAAATCTACGGCTTCGACCACGTATCCGGCTTGCCGCAAAAAATCCAGTTTTTGTCGCGTATGTACCCGTACAGCTTCGCTCAAACCTGCCGATTCTACGGCTTCTCGGAGATAGGCAATTTTGGGCTTTTGCGAAAAATTTAAGCTCTGAGAGTATTTTGGCACTGCTCGAAACGAAACTGTACTATCAAACGCATCGCCCCCGGCAATGATTTCTAAGAGTAGGGCATTGTCTTCTACATTTTGGGTAATAATGCCTATACAATCAAATGAAGAAGCATACGCCACCAAACCATAGCGCGAAATCCGCGAATAAGTCGGCTTTAGACCCACCAATCCACAAAAAGCCGCCGGTTGGCGCACCGAGCCGCCCGTATCCGAACCCAAAGATGCCAAACACATATTTGCCTGTACTGCCACTGCCGAGCCACCCGACGAGCCGCCCGGCACTCGATTTTTGTCGGCGGCATTGCGCACTACCCCAAATGCCGAGTTTTCGTTTGACGAACCCATTGCAAACTCATCGCAGTTTTGTCGTCCAATAATGATGGCATCTTCTGCCAGCAATCGCTCCACTACGGTAGCCGAAAATTGCGATACAAAGCCATTCAAAATTTTGCTTCCCCCTTGCAAGGGGTGATTTTGATAGCAAATCACATCTTTCAAACCGATGACCATACCGGCAAGTCGTCCGGCGGTTTGGTTTTGGATTTTTTGGTCAATGAGGTGGGCTTGCGCAAGGGCTTCTTCAGCATATACCGACAAAAACACATTCAAATCGGCTTGATTTTCAATGTTTTGCAAATAATACTTAACCAAATCTACACAGGTCAGGCGATTTTCAAACAAAGCTTGGCGAATATCACGAAAGGCAGAATACATACAAAGTAGTTTAGTAATGAATAGTGAATAATGTAGCGTGAATAGTAGTTTAATCACTTGAAAATCTGCCAGAGGCGAGACTCGTCAATAAATTATCAAAAAAAATGAATGACTTATTATTTATGCGTTCCTTATCTTTTCTTGACATTCAATTTTAAAATAGAAAGAGATTAGTTCACCCTTGAAAACAAATGCGATTGCGGGTAAAATATACATAATTTGGTAAATTGAAAATGTTTTTTTAAGCATCAAAAATAAATAAGTCATTGATTATCAAATACTTACAATTTTGAGAATCAAATCAATTCACTTTTGCTTGCAATTTACAAACGCCCTCGCAAATACAAAAACAAGGAAGATTTTGCTTGCCCCTGTCGACAAAAAAAATCCACCTTCAACGCGAGGGTGGATTTTCGTAAATGGCTGATAATCAGCTTCAAACGGATATTTTATTAAAAGTTTTAAAGAAAAATCAAAACTTCAAAATACAAGTATTTGATTTTCAAGATACTGCTAATTCATTTAATCATTGTCATCTTCCCAAGACCAACTATAGGAGCTACCTCTATCATCTACATTCCAATCAAGATATTTTTTGAGCAGGTTTTTGTATTTCTGAGCTTGGCTACCCGAAAGCGTACTGCCATTTACTTTGATAATACCATTTTTGGCACTTAGCTTCAATTTTGTCGCGCCTTTTTCAATGATGTTATCTTTCTCGAGTTCTTTGATAAGTTTTTTAAAACCGTCTTCCATCGATTGATTGTGTGGTCTATGATTTTGGCGTTGCAAATCACGTTCATAACTGCGTTTATACTCTTCATTTTTGCGCAATCGGGTTTCGATTTCGCGCAAAGATTTTTGATACTCTTTATCGGATATTTTTTCGCGTTTGCGCTCAATTTTTTCACGGCTTCGCTCTAGTTCTTCGCGGTATTTTTGGTTTTTGCGCTCAAATTCCCTTTGCATTTTATCGCGGTCTTTTTGCATTGTTTCCAATCGCCCTTGGTATTCGTCGCTATTTTTATCCAGCCATTCTTCATTGTAGTAGATATTATCAGGCTGGCCGTTTTTGAAATAAATCTTGGTTCTATTGCCTTCATCATCAATGTAAATGAACTCTCCATTTTCGCCATTTTCAATAAATGACATTGGCGGTAGCGGCACATCGGGTATTTCGGGCAGGTTTGCCAATTCTTCCAAGCTTTCTAAACTAGGAATCGGAATATTTAAACTGAAATGTTCGCCGTTTTCGCCATTTACACTCAAACTAAAATTTCCGGTTGCATTTTTAATGCTTTTGCTACCCGGCGAAAAACTAAATACATCTTTATATTTATTAAAATCTTCTTTGTCAATTTTTTCACCGTTTTTATACAAGGTAGTATTGCCGCGCCGGTCGGTAACTGCCATAAAGCCATTGCCAAACCGAATGGTATCGAGCTTTGCTCGCAGTTTGGAGTCGGTGAGTATAGGTTCTTCGGGTGATTCGGGGGCTAGAGGAGCTAAGGGAGCTTCATTATCAGCCGAAGCAGTTACATTTTGAATCGTATTCCACAAAGGTGTAAGCCACCAACTGTGCGAACTGGTCAATTGATTCAAAGTAGGTTGGGGCGTATTGAAAGAAGCAATTGTCAAGCAAAACACCAACAACAAAGCCGAGATAAAACCTTCGGAAAAAGTTGAATTGGGCGTATTTTGTTGCACCAAACGCTTGATTCTGCCTAATAAACTGCCTTTGTCGCCCAAAAATGCCGGTACTAGACCAATACTTTGCCAGCGCATTTCTTCAAGGCTTACCAAGGTTTGGGCAAATGCCAATTGGTCTTCATTGGTAACTTGAATTGCCAAATCATCGCAACAGTTTTCGCGCTCTTCGCGGATAGATGCCGAAATCCACCAAACAAAAGGATTGAAAAACAAGGCAATTTCTACCAATGATTGTAAAATATTGACCAGATAATCGTGGCGATAGACGTGCGCCAATTCGTGCGCCAAAATGATTTCGACTTGGCGGGCGGTCAAGCCATTGAGCGTACCTATCGGGAGCAAAATAACCGGTTTGAGCCAACCAATGACCATCGGTACTTTGACTACTGCCGACTCTAGCAAGCTCACGGTTTTTTTGAGTTTCATTTGGCGAGCCAAATAATTGGTAGTGCCTTGCCAAAAATCGCTTACTGCTTGGGTTTTATAGTGTTTGAGGCGTTGGAGATAGGCAATGCCACCCAAAAAACGGAGCATCAAAATTGTAATCCCCAACAACCAGCCACTCACTATCAAGGGTAAGTGTTGGGCAAAATAATCGGTAAAAAAACTAAAATAATCTTGCCAATTTTCGGTCTTGACGGGAGGAGTGTCTTGTAGCAGTTGTTTGCCTACCTGCCAAACCAATTCCAAACCTTCGGGTTGGGGTTTGCCCACAGTTGAGGCTTGATAATAACGCAAAAAAGTGAAAACCGATACCAACAATAGAGCCGCCAAACTACTGATAGTAGCTACATAACGGGCATTGGAAGAGTTGCGGCGCATCACTATCAAAACTACCGCCAACAAAACCGCCACTGCTGCTCCCTGCCAAAGCGAGTGCAAGATAGTCCAGCCCAATGCTTGAATGAGGTGGTCGGACAATAAATTTTGGATTGGATTCATTGCTCACCTCCTTTCTCTTGCTCGATTTTGTTGAGCAAATTTTTGATTTCTTGCAATTCTTTTTGGCTGGTTTTGCGGTTGCCGAGGGCTTGCATTACCAATTTGAGTGCCGAACCGCCAAAAGCAGTATCGAGTAGCTTATCCACCAATGATTTTTGGGTGCTTTCTTCGCTGAAGGCGGCTTGGTACACGTGGGTGCGTGCCGAGTCGTCTCGTTTGAGGATGCCTTTCTCGAACATTATTTGCATTACTTTGAGGGTAGTCGTGTAGCCGACTTCGCCCTCGGCAGCGCGATTTTGATTAATCGCTTCATTGACAAATCGAACATTGGAAGGTCCGTATTTCCATAAAATTTGCAAAACTTCCAATTCAGCTTCGGTGGGTTTAATCATAAAAATTAAAAGGTTATATGGTCTAAAAAAAGCCCTAAGTCCTCAAAAAGATATTTGCCCCTTCGCGGTTTAGTGGCTACGATTAGTTTCGTAGTGCAAACATATACGATTGATTTCGTATTTACAAATTTTTAATACGATTTTTTTCGTAGGTTGAAAAATAGGTTTATAACAAGCTGATTATCAATGCTTTATGATTTTTTTTGATTTTCGCATTTCACTGCATCGTTTGCTTGTGGGGACACAAGCAATGGCGGAAAAGTTGCTTGTGAGGACACAAGCAACGGTGGAACTCCTCAATCTCCCCACTCCTAATTATTAAGTAAGCATACCGCCATCGACTTGCAGTACCTGCCCACTGATGTATTTGGACATATCGGAAGCCAAAAACACCACACAATCGGCTACTTCTTCGGGTGCGCCCCCGCGTTTGAGCGGAATACCCTTAAGCCATTCTTCTTTGTTGGTGAGGTCGTGCGTCATTTCGGTCTCAATGAAACCCGGCGCAACTGCATTGGAGCGAATATTGCGCGAGCCTAGCTCAAGGGCTACCGACTTGGTAAAACCAATAATACCGGCTTTGGAGGCGGCGTAGTTGGCTTGTCCGGCATTGCCTCTGATACCTACTACTGAAGTAATGTTGATAATAGAGCCGTTTTTTTGTTTCATCATTTGCTTCATCACGGCTTTGGTAAGGTTGAAAACCGATTTGAGATTTACATTGATTACACTGTCCCATTGTTCTTCGGACATCCGCATCAGCAAACCGTCTTTGGTAATACCGGCATTATTGACCAATATATCCAAAGCTCCAAATTCTTTGACGACTTCGGTTGCCAAGCTTTCGGCTTCGGTATTGATTGAGGCATCGGAGCGATAACCTTTGGCTTTGATACCGAGGGCTTGGAGTTCGGCTTCGAGAGCTTGTCCTTTTTCGACACTGGATAGATAGGTAAAAGCTACATTAGCCCCTTGTTCGGCAAATCGAATGGCTATAGCCCGACCGATACCCTTGGAGGCTCCGGTGATAAGGGCAGTTTTTCCTTCCAATAATTTCATATTTTATCAAATGGTGAAATTGTAAATGAATAAAATCGAGTATTTCAAATAGAATCAATTGATAATCAAAGGTTTATAGCTTGTTCTTCAGATGAATCAATTGATTTGCCTTCAAAATTCGGGGTTTTGTAAAGGGAAAAAAAATTAATCTGATTTTTTTTTAATCCATTGATATAAAAATAGCTCCAAAGCAATAGTCAATCATCTGATAATCAATGTTTTATATGTTTTAAAATTAAAATAATAAACAAGGCTCATTTTTAATTTTTATAAGGTGTGGTTTTTTTGTAAATCGCGGTTTATTTGGGTGCATTTCAAATTTACGCGTTTCTTTTGCCTCACCCTTCCCTCTCCGAAGGAGAGGGCTATGGGTGGTAAATTTGAAATGCACCCGTTTATTTTTATTTTTACGGGCTATACACTTTTTTAAATTCATTGAAACAAATGATGCAACATTTTACCTGCTGGGCAGATGTACCGCAACCCCTCGAGTTGCTGGCTTCGGCAAAGGCTCTCAAACAAAATCCTTGGGCTGATGAAGGGCTAGGCAAGCACCGAACCTTGGGTCTGATTTTTTTTAATCCCAGTTTGCGCACCCGCCTTAGCACCCAAAAAGCCGCATATAATCTGGGAATGCAAGTAATCGCAATGGATATCAATGAACAAGGCTGGAAAATAGAAACCCAAGACGGCGCAATTATGAATGGCGACAAAGCCGAACACATTAAAGATGCCGTAGGCGTAATGGGGCAGTATTGTGATATAATCGGGGTAAGAACTTTTGCGACCCTGAGCGACCAGGAGCAAGATTATCAGGATTTTACGCTCGAGCAATTTAAAAAATATGCCGGAGTGCCAATTGTAAGTCTGGAATCAGCCATTCGCCACCCATTGCAGTCTTTGGCAGACTGGCTCACAATCGAGGAACACAAAACCCGCCCCCGCCCCAAAGTGGTATTGACTTGGGCACCTCACCCCAAAGCCCTGCCCCAAGCAGTAGCCAATTCCTTTGCCGAGTGGATGCAAAACACTGATTATGAATTTGTTATCACCCACCCCGAAGGATATGAATTGGCAGAGGAGTTTAGCCAAAATGTGCAAATTGAGTACGACCAAAACAAAGCATTTGAAAATGCCGATTTTATCTATGCCAAAAATTGGTCAAATTATAAAAACTATGGCAAAGTGTTGAACCAAGATATGAACTGGACGGTATCGGCGCAAAAAATGCAACTTACGAACCAAGCCAAATTTATGCACTGTTTGCCGGTACGCCGCAATGTAGTCGTGATGGACGAAGTAATAGATGGTTCTCATTCTATCATTCTCCCTCAAGCCCAAAATCGGGTTTTTTCGGCACAGGCGGTTTTGAAAGCCTTATTGCAAAGATAAATAGTGCGTAATGAGTTAATTATAAGATGTGCTGATGTGCTAATGTAATACATTGATTATCAGTTAATTAATAAATTCAATTGTTTACTTTATTTTATTCTTGTTCAGGTCTTTGTAAAACTTCTCGTACTTCAATACTTACATAAACAATACTTCGGACAGTTTTTATAAGTAATTGATTATCAGCTAGTTATGCTATTTTAAATATTTTATGTAACAAGCTGATTATCAGATACTTAGTAAATAACTCGGAAAAAAACCTCCGCCTCTGGCGGAGCAGGGGGCTTAGAAACTAGAAACTGTTCGAACTATTGATAAAAACTGTTGATTTAGACCATAAATTAACGTGAATATTTTAAAACATATTAAAAAAGTACAAAAAATTAAATTTTTAAAAAAACAATCCAAAATCCCCCAAGTCGTCATCCTGCGTGGAACTTTGTTAAATTTTTACCTCTTA
>JALONJ010000317.1 GCA_025455045.1 Microscillaceae bacterium
TACTTTGTGGGCATTTTCTTAGTGTTCTTGGTGTTTAAATAGTTTATTTTTGGATTAGCTTTTGCAAATAAAATTTATATAAGTGTTTGATTTACAGATATTTATACCACTTTTAATAACTACAACTTAATCTGCTCCGACCAATACAAAAGCTCCCCAATAATAGGGCTGAGGAAATTTTTTCTTGAGTGCAATTTGGGCTTTGCGAAATGCCTCGTGTTTGTTTTTGGTCTCGAGCCAATTTTTGTAAAACTGATACATCAATAACTGAGTTGCATCGTCATTTACTTTCCACAAACTCATAATAATACTTTTGGCACCGGCTACCTTAAACGCTCTTTGCAAACCATAAACCCCCTCGCCGTTTTTGAGGTCGCCCAAGCCGGTTTCACAAGCCGAAAGCACCACCAAATCGGTTTTATCAAGGTGTAAATTCATAGCTTCAAAAGCCGTCAAAATACCATCTTCAATAAACTTGTCCGAGTTGGCGGGTTTGGTATTGTTGAGTGTAAAGCCTGAGCCGGTGAGCATCAGCCCCGAGCGTATGAGCGGATTGGTCATTTGGGCTTTGTTTTCGTCATATTTTACATCATCTTCAAAAAAGCCGTGAGTCGCAATATGCAAAATCTGCGGATTGTAGATGTCTTTTAAATTTTCTTCCAAAGCATCATCATCAGTAAACAAAATTGTTTTTAAACCTTTATTTTGAAATAAATTATTGATTTGTTGTACTTCCAGTTTGGTTCCGGGCAAATACGATAAAGTAACTGCCTGCCGCTCAACGCTTTTGTCGGTGGTATTGGCATCGCGTTCTACGCTTCTTTCTACACTGCGCTCTACACTCCTTTCTACACTGCGCTCTACACTTTTATTGTTTTGCTTGTTGTTGCCCCGCTCTACACTTTTGTTGTTGCGTTTATTTGTACCGCGTTCTACACTGCGTTCTACACTTTTGTTGTTTACTTGCTCGGTGCTGGGGGCGGTACGGATAAAACTACGCTCAATACTGACGCTACGCTCTACACTTCGATTATAAAAAGAGCGTTGCGTACCTCGTTGTTCGCCCACAATTTTTTCGCGGTTTTCGCCATCGAGGTTATAATTGGGTGCGCCAAAAAACAAAGAAGTAGCATTGCTAATATCGCTTTTTTCGCGCAACATCAAATCTTGAGTATTGGTAACTAAATAGACATTGCCTTCCTCAAGGATAAATTTTTTGGTTTTGGGATTGCTCAAAGTATTCAAATTGACTTGATTATAAATTCCGTCCGGCGAGAGGTAAATTTTTTTGATATTGGGCAATTTTTCTTTGATGGGCAACCAAAATTTGTCATAACCCAGTTTGTCTTCCAATTGAAATTTGATACGATTGCGATAATAATTCAAAAGACGAGTTTCTAAGGCATTATCAATATTCAAAAGAATCAACTCGGGGTCTTTGACCGTTTGGCGAGTTACCACCAAAGCCACATAGACCAATGAATCGGTCAAGCCGAATTTGGGGTATTTTTTGGTGAGGCTAAAAGCACTGTCAATCACTTGGGCTTGTAAACCAAATTTTCGAAAACGAATAATCTCGACGGCGGCTTCATCGGCTTCGAGCTTGCTTTGCACATCTAGCCACGTAAAGCGTTTGTTTTCGGTCATTTTTGAAAAATAACTGGATTGTTGCGAAAGGTCTTTTTCCAATTGATTAGATACTTTCTCGAGGCTGTCGAGGTTCAAATTGTCTTGTTTGGAGCTTTGCTCCGATTGAATTTTGTTCAAATAACCACGCAAGTTGCGCCATTGATTAAATTTATTGAGCAAAATGGTATCTTTGCTATTCAAAATCAGTTCTTTCCATTTGTTGCTGTCGTTGAGCAATACAGCTTTGGTCGAGAGCTGGTTGTTGTACATTTCGCGCAACAGATTGGGGTTTTGGCGAAAATTTTCCAACACAAAACTATTGTATTCTTCAAAGTGCGAGCGAATTTTATGGTTATAAAAATCTTCTTTTTCTTTTTCGCTCAAAATCGGAAAATAAGTTTCTTTTTGTTTGAGCAAAATCAAATTGGCTTCGCGGTAAAGTGGTTCAGCACGGGAAAATTGTTTGGTAATCATATACACATTAGCCAAAGCCTGCAAAGATTCGGCGTAGTCGGGGTGAAACTCACCCAATACTTTTTTGCGCAAAAACATAGCTTGGGTCAAGTTTTCTTCGGCGCGGTCGTAGTCGCCTTGCAAGGTTTTGAGCAAGCCCAAAGCCTGCAATGAATTGCCATAGCTGGGGTGCATTTCGCCCAAGGTTTCTTTGAGAATACCCAAAGCCCTATTTTGTAAGTCTTCGGCTTGGCTGTACTTGCCCAAAGTACGATACAATTGCGCCAAATTGTTGAGACCGCGGGCATAATTGGGGTGTTTTTCACCCAGTTGAGCTTTATAAATTTCATTGGCTTGTTGCATCAGTTGCAGGGCGCGGTAGGGCTTGTCCATTGCGCGGTACAAATTAGCCAAGTTGTTGAGCGAAGTAGCATAATATTCGTGGTTTGCCCCCAAACTTTCCAAATAAATTTTGGAAGCCTGCAAATAATACTGCTCGGCTTGGTTATAATTGCCAATGCCATAGTACAAATCCCCCAAATCATTGAGCGAAGTGGCATAATTGTAGTTTTTTTCACCCAAAGCAGCTTTGCGAATTTCCATTGCTTGCCGCGACAATGGCTCGGCACGGGTAAAATTGCCCAACTTGGCGTACAAATTGCCCAAATCTTTGAGGACTGTGGCATAAGCCGGATGCTTTTCGCCCAAATTTTCTTTGCGCAATTGCATTACTTTCAAATAATTTTCTTCGGCTTCGGCAAAGTTGCCCATCGAGCGATAAATGAGAGCCAAATTATAAAGCGAAGTAGCGTAATCGTTGTGTTTTTCGCCCAACATTCGGTATAAAATATAACAACATTCTTTTTGCAAAGGCTCGGCGCGGGCATAATCGCTATTATCCAAATAAAATTTCACCAAAGGATTTAAAGCCCCATAATAAGCTGCACTCAACTTGCCCGATTTTTGGGCTTTTTCTTCAATTTGTTTGATGTATTGATTTTCGGTTTTGGTATAATTCAGTTTCCCTTTTTCATAAAATTTAAAACTTTCAAAACGACCATTAGGGTAGTAGGTAGTTACCAAACCCTCGTATAGTTCGGGGCTTTCGCTCACCATCGAGTCAGCTTCCATTTGCATACGCCCATTGCGATAGTAGTCCTTGACTCGTCCATAAGGTTCACCGCCTTTATACATTGCCAAGCGATAATAGGCGGCTTGAGCAGTATCTTTTACTTCTTTCCAGTCTTTGTTAAAAAGCACTGTCCATTGCCCTTCTTTTTGCCCTTTGGCGTTGGATTGATTGGCGTTGCCGGGAATAGTTTGGGCAACTGATTGATAATGAAGCAGTTGAACTAAACTTAAGATAAAAAACAAGAAAATATATTTGCCTTGCATAAGGTTTGTGAGTTTGAAAAAGCAATTTAGAAAAAAAACCGCGAATCCGAAAGTTTTTTTGCGAGGCTAGTCATATCTAGGAATTAGAAATTAATGATTAGGAATTAAAAATTATATAACTACCTGATTATCAATTATTTATGCGTTTATAAATGTGTATCTTAATTTTTAATCAGTCCTTGTTGGTTTTTCTTAAATACAATGGTGTTGTTTGCAATCCTCCCAAACCCAAACAAAAAAAACCGGCAAAATCTAAATCTTTTGGGCAAATATCCGTTTATGGATTGGAAATGAATATTACTTAAATTTGTACCAAAAAAATACCGCTTATGCAAAAATTAATTGTATTGGGATTGCTCCTTTGTCAGTTGAGTAGTTTGTTGGCGCAAAACGAAATTGCCAAACGCCACAACCAATCCGTTCAGAAATGTATTGCCCAAAAACCCAAAATCGGCTTGGAAAAAGACTTTGAAATATATGCTTGGGCAACCCAATTGCAAAAACACTGCGCCGAACTCAAAGACAACAAAAACTCCGAAATTTTGTCGGAAATTGCCGAACAACGCCCAACCGTAGCCGCCCTGAGCAGTTTGTCGCTTACTTGCCCAAGTTTGCAAGGCAAAATCAAAAATCATTTGGATAAAATGCAAAAAATCTATGATACAGCCCTAGTCGAGAATACCCAATCGCGGCAAAATACCGGCACGTACAGCGAAGAAACCACCATCACGTTTGACTATGCCAGTGCGGTAAGGCTCAAAATTCATATCAATGCCATAGTCAATATTTTGGCGGGCGATGAGTCCATTTTGCGCATTTTTAAGAAATAAGGAATCAAGCCCCCGCCTACTCCCTCCAAAGTGTAAGCGTTGCCAATGTGCTGATAATGAGCTAATTATTTAAAGTATAAGAATCATGGGTGGATTTCAAATTTACGCGTTTCTATTGCCTCACCCTAGCCCTCTCCGAAGGAGAGGGTTATAGGTAGTAAATTTGAAATGCACCCAGAATCATCATAGCTTTGCCCGAGTCAAAGGTTTGATGGTTCTTTATGCTTTTTAACTAATTGACGTATCTGCCTCTGGCTGATAATCAAATACTTATATGAAAAAAGGACTCTTAAATTATTTTCAAGAAACTTATAATGCCGGCTAACCGCCTGCGTTACAATTTTTTCTCAAAATAGGTAAAGAACCAAAAAAATTGTAAATCAAAAAGATATTCTTCAAGTAGGGAGCAGATTCAAAATAAAGTGATACTTTTAAAAATATAACTAATTGAAAATCAGGCAATTAAATAATTTCTAATTCCTAATGATTAATTCCCAATTCCTAAGACTATCCGAAAGATTGATTGGCACAAACTTGATTTTTTGCAATAAGTATTTTACTTTGGACTTTCATTGATTTTCAACATTTGTTTTAAGATGCCTAAATTCAATTATCAAGCATATTTGCAAAAAATTCAGTCTAGCGAAGATTCAGTCGAACTTTTGAATCTACAAAAGGAAATATATGCTGTTTACAATCGTTGCAATGAAGAAGTCAAGAAAAAATTGGGTCAACAAGTCAATGTCTTAATTTTTGAAATTGTCCAAAAACTCCGCAAACTGAATGAGGGTTGATAAATTATTTTCTTGAAAGCTGATGAAGTTGAAAAAATATAACTACCTGATAATCAAGTAGTTATATTTTTTTAATTATTCAAAAAATCAATTTTCAAACTTGGCTTCGCGCTTTTGCATACTCGACATAGCCGCTTCTACCGCGTCATTAGACATAAGCATAGCCGCATTCCAAGTAGCCACATAGTTGAGGCTGTCTTCAATGGTATGGTTGCGGGTGTAGTTGAGCATTTCTTTGGTGCCCCGCATTGCCAAAGGCGATTTGGCGGCTATCAATTGGGCAGTTTTGAATACTTCACTCATCATTTCTTCATAAGTTGTGTAGCATTTATTGACCAAATGCACTTGTTCGGCTTCTTTGCCACCCATTTTGCGGGCAGTGTAGGCAAGCTCTCGAGCCACCCCATCGGCAATTATTTTGGGCAAGCGTTGCAAAGTACCTACATCGGCAACAATGGCAATGTCTATTTCCTTGACACAAAAATAGGCATCTTCGGCGCAATAACGCATATCACAAGCCGAAATCAGGTCAATGCCTCCGCCTACACAAGCCCCGTGAATGGCGGCAATCACCGGCTTGCGGCATCGCTCAAGGGCAGTAAAGGCATCTTGCATTCGCAAAATTTCGCGGCGAAAATCCTCCCGAATCCGCCCCTGGTCGCCTTTGCCGGTCATTTTTTGTTGAATACCGGCAAACATCGTAAGGTCAAGCCCGGCAGTAAAGTGTTTGCCTTCGCCACTTACAATTACGACTCGCACTTCGGGGTTGGCATCGAGTTCGTCTATGGCTTGGGGAAACTCCGTCCAAAAAGCCGGAGTCATGGCGTTGGCTTTGCTGGGATTGTTCATTTTTACGTGGGCAATGTGGTTCTCGATTCCAACTACCACCGTTTCGTAGGTTTTATTCATTGTGTATTGGCTTTGTATCTTAACTTGCGCAAGTATTAAGGTAATTTCAAAATGAAAATTTTTTCCAAAATTGGGAAATAATTAGAGTTTGGGTATAAATATGGCTTTGCAAACGTTTGCGATTGCCTAAAAAACCTTACCTTACCAAATTACCAAAAAACCTCATTATTTTCCTATTTGCTTGTTTTTTTTCAAAAATACAGCAAAATATCTTTTTTCAAAAGAACTAATCAAACCTATCAAAAGTTTTGGAAGTTGGCATTGGTACAATGCTTGTTTTTAAATATATATAGCTAAAAAAGATTTGCTTACACCTCCAAATTGCAAAAAACTATGGCACGCAGATGGGTTATTCCAGACATTCACGGTTGCGAAGCTACATTGATTAGCCTCGTGGAAGACCAACTTCAGCCTACCCAAGAAGATGAAATTTTCTTTTTGGGCGATTATATTGATAGAGGTCCCAATCCTAAAGGGGTGCTGGATTATATAATGAGCTTACAATCAGGCGGTTATAAAGTACAGGCGTTGATGGGCAACCACGAAGAAGTTTTTTTGCGTTGTTTGTGTTTTGAAAACAATCCGATGAAGCAAGTCGGTTTTTTTGAGTTGAAAGATAGCTGGTACTATCACGGTGGCAATACTACTATGAAAAGTTTTGGGGTAGAGCGGCTTTCACAAATTCCCGAAAAATATTTAGAATTTATCCGTAATTTGGCATTTTATGCCCTGAGTGGTGATTTTGTATTGGTACACGCCGGAATGAATTTTTTGATTGCCGACCCTTTTTCTGATAAATTGGCAATGCTTTGGGCAAAAAACTACGCCGTAGCCCCCGAAAAAATTGCTCACCGCCGCCTCATTCACGGTCACGTGCCACAAACCTTTCTCCAAATCCAACAAAACCTTGCCTCAGCTCCGGCAATCAGTTTGGACAATGGCTGTGTATTTCCCCAAAAAACCGGTATGGGCAATTTGATAGCCCTTGATTTGAACAGTTTTGAGATTGTTTCCCAAACCAATGTTGATTTTGTCGGCAAAAGAGAAAAATATTTGCAGATGGTTTGAGCAATGCAACCATTCTTTAAGAATTAGGAATTATTTAATTATCTGATTATCAGCCAGAGGCAGACACGGTCAATTAGTTATAAAAATATTCACGCTCATATCATCTAGTTTACCGCCAAGTTTACTAAGTTAGGCACAAAGTAACCCAAAGTTCCTCGGGTACTTTGTGGGTATTTTCTTGGTGTTTAAATAGTTTATTTTTGGGTTAGCTTTTGCAAATAAAATTGGTTCTTCACCACTTTTCAGGAATTGTCTTCGGCAATTCCCTTGAATTCTGAAAAGCTCTCGCTTTTCAGTGATTCTGAACATTACCAAGCAAAATGAATATTTTGCGAAGGTAGCGAGCGAAGCT
>JALONJ010000318.1 GCA_025455045.1 Microscillaceae bacterium
AGGGTTGCTTGGTTTCGTTGTTTCTTTTTTATCAAGAAAAAAGAAAGTTGTAAAAAAAAGTGTATTTATAATCACCTCATTATCAATTAGTTACAGAAACCTGTTTGTAAATATTCTAAAAAATCAAACATTAGTTTAAAATTTCTACAGTGGGAATTGCTGTCTTTAAATCCTAACTATAAATTCCCTAATTCTTGACCGCAATTTGGCTCAAAATTTCATTCAAATCCGGCAAACCATTGAGCATAGGGTCTTGCTCGAGGGCTATTTGCAATACCTCGTCGGCGTGTTCGACATAATGAAACTGCAAATCTTTGATATATTCTGCTTTAATCTCGTTGATGTCTTTGCGATTTTTGGCGCAAAGAATAATCGTTTGAATACCGGCGCGTTTGGCAGCCAAGATTTTTTCTTTGATACCTCCTACCGGCAATACTCGTCCGCGCAAGGTGATTTCGCCGGTCATTGCCAATTTGTCTTTCACTTTGCGTTGGGTATATATCGACGACATAGCTGTAAGCATCGCAATCCCCGCCGAAGGTCCGTCTTTGGGTACAGCCCCCGCCGGAACGTGGACGTGTAAATCAAATTTTTCAAACATTTGATAAGGAATCGACAATTTGGGAGCAATGGCTTTCAAATAAGATAAAGCTGCCGTTGCCGACTCTTTCATCACCTCACCCAATTGCCCCGAAAGTGTGAGTTTACCACTTCCCCGATTCAGGCTTGATTCAATAAATAAAATTTCACCACCCACTTGAGTCCAAGCCAAGCCGGTAACTACCCCAGCCATATCATTTTTTTGATATTGTTCGCGGTCAAAAGTTTCTACCCCCAGCAAATTTATCAAGTCTTTAGGGGTGATATTTTTATTATAACTTTCTTCCATAGCGACAAATTTGGCTACTTTGCGCATTACCGAGCCAATTTGTCGCTTCAGATTTCTTACACCTGACTCGCGCGTATAGTCTTCTACAATTTTGGCAATGGTGCGGTCGTCCAGTTTAATATCTTTGGCATTGAGACCGTGTTCTTTGCGTTGTTCGGGAATGAGGTGTTTTTTAGCAATTTGGGTTTTTTCTTCCAACGTATAACCTGTGATTTCAATGATTTCCATTCTATCGCGCAAAGCCGGATGAATGGTATCCAATGAATTGGCAGTGGCAATAAACAATACTTGTGATAAATCATATTCCAAATCCAAGTAATTGTCCATAAAACTATTATTTTGCTCAGGGTCAAGCACCTCAAGCAAGGCAGAGGCAGGGTCGCCGCGCATATCCGATGACACTTTGTCAATCTCATCTAAAATAAACACCGGATTCGACGATTGCACCCGTTTCAAGCTCTGAATGATTTTACCCGGCATCGCTCCCACATAAGTCTTTCGATGCCCACGAATTTCGGCTTCGTCGTGCAAACCACCCAAGGCGATACGCGCGTATTTACGATTGAGAGCTTTGGCAATTGATTTACCCAAAGATGTTTTGCCCACGCCCGGAGGACCATAGAAGCACAAAATCGGGCTTTTCATATCTTTTTTGAGCTTCAAAACTGCCAAATATTCAATGATACGCTCTTTTACTTTGTCAAGACCATAGTGGTCGCGGTCTAAAATTTCCTGAGCGTTTTTTAGATTGAGTTCATCTACTGTAAACTCGTTCCAAGGCAAATCCACCAACAACTCTACATAATTCAAAGCTACCGGATACTCGGCGGTTGCCGGATTCATTCGGGTAATTTTGTCAATTTCCTTTTGAAAATGCCGAGCTACTTGCGGACTCCACTTTTTGGCTTGGGCTTTGGCTCTCAGCACTTCTATTTCTTGGTCATTGCCTTCATAACCCAATTCATCTTGCAAGACTTTGATTTGTTGGCGCAAGAAATAATCACGTTGTTGCTGGTCAATATCCGAATGAACTTTGTTTTGAATTTCGCGCTTCAATTCCAACAATTGCAAATCGCGCAACATAAATTCAAGCAACAAAGTAGCTCTTTTTACGCCATCATTGGTCTCCAAGAGGCGTTGTTTGTCGGCTACATCGGCGTTGATGTGTGAAGACAGGAAGTGAGTCAAGAAACTCGAGCTTTCAATATTGTCTAAGGCAATGCGTGCTTCTTGCGGAATTTCGGGATTCAACTGAATGATGCGGTGAGCGGCATCTTTGAGCGAAGAAATCAAGGCTTTGGTTTCTTTGTCTTTTTTATTGGGGAAGTTCTCGCTTAGAGTTTGAATATCCGCCGTGATATACGGGTCTTCACCCAAATATCCTTTGACTTGAAAGCGTTTTTTACCTTGAATAATGATGGTGGTGTTGCCATCGGGCAAAACCAACATTTTGAGAATATAAGCCAAAGTACCGGTTCGGTACAAATCTTCGCTGGTGGGGTCCTCAATATTGGCATTGCTTTGGGCTATTACCCCAATCAGTCGGTTGCCCCGATAGGCTTTTTTGACCAATTTGATGGATTTTTTGCGCCCTACGGTTACGGGCATCACTACGCCGGGAAAAAGTACAGTATTGCGAACCGGTAAGATAGGAACTGCATCTAAAATTTCTTCTTGGGTGGCATTTTCGTCATCTTCCGAAGCCAAGATAGGAATAAACTCCACAGAGTCGTCTTCTTGCGTTTCGGCTAATAAAACCCTGACAATTGATTCGTTTTTTTTTCGCTTCATACATTAATTAACTTGCAAAAATGTCAAGTTGGCACAAATTTAGTAAAAAATAGTATAATCGAGACGCATTGTGCGTTTAATACTTGGGTTGCAAGGTATGTGCCATAACGCATTTTAGCAAGTTTTTTGTCTAAATGTCATTACTTAGGTATAATTTTGCGCCGGTTTTTGGGTGAATTGGGTTTATTTATTTTTTTAAATAATTGATTATCAAGTAATTATGAATATTATTTATAACATCTATATTCCACCTTTGATACTACTTTGATTTTATCAGAAGACATCATTAAATCATCAAAAACAACAGCTTTGGCAAGTTATGGAAATCTTAGGCATCAACTTTTAAATGAATAAATTAATATACATACTGTTGACAATTGGCTGGCTTGGTACAGTGGGGGTGGTTTGTAGCCAGCCCAAGCTCCGAAGCGGCAATTTGTACGACAACGACACCATCAAATACAACTCGCCCCGTATTTTATACTTTCGGGGCATCAACCTTTCACCCTATTATTCCGACCCTGCCAAAATTGAGCAAATCAATAATTTGTACAAAAAAGGGGAGATTCGCAAGGCTTATGGGCTTTTGTACGATTATGTGATGAATTTTGGGGTCAAAAACTTTTACAAAGATTTGTATATGGTTTTTCGTTTGGCAAAAATGGCTGAAGAACTCGCCAAAGCCGAAAAATCAAAATATATGCAACAAGAGTATCTGGCAAAAGCCAAGCTTTTTTATCAATTGGTCTTGAAACACCACCACAATGCTCAAGACAAACAAGTCCGTTTATTTTATGATTCGCTTACGCGCAATGATTTAGATTATTATTTGCCGGTAGAATATTATTATACCTATGCCAATGCCGCTGCCAATATTGATACGCTCGAGATTCCCTCGAGTGTTTATACCAATATGGGCGATTCGGTCAATTCCAAAGCCAATGATTATGCTCCAGCGTTGATGGGTAGCGATTTTATGCTGGTTTTTAGCTCCCAACGCAACCAAAAAAGAGTAGGAATGCGCTATGTACCCAACGAAGACTTGTTTTATAGTCGCAAGGCGGATAGTTTGTATTTGAAAGAAACCGAAAAAGGTAGCATCATTGATACCATTCCTTGGACTCGTGCCAAACCCCTCAAAGGCTTAAATACGGAATACAACGAAGGCTCGGTTTGTTTTAGCAAAAATGCCAAAACCATTTATTTTGCCCGTTGCGAAGCCCCCGATGGGTTTGGTAATTGTGATATATATGTTGCCAAAAGACTAAAAAACGGCACTTGGGGCAAAGTCCAAAATCTAGGAATCAATGTAAACAGTATGAGTTGGGATTCGCACCCTTCGCTTTCGCATACCGAAGACACGTTGTTTTTTGCCTCTGACCGCATTGGCGGTTTTGGTATGTCGGACATATACTTCACCTATCGCACCGGCAAATATTCAGTAGATGAAGACAATGATACTACTTGGGTATGGGCATCAGCACAAAACATAGGACCTATCGTCAATACTCGTTTTAGTGAAGTAAGCCCATTTTATCACCCCAAATACGATTATTTATATTTTAGTTCCAATGGGCAATTGGTCAATTTTGGTGGCTTCGATATCTACAAGACTACTAAGTATAAGCTCGATTGGACTGAACCCAAAAATATAGGTCCTTTGGTCAATTACAAAACCGATGAGTATTATTTTACCATTGACTCACGCGCTCAAAACCTTTACTATGCCAAAACGGTCAAAGTAAAAATTTTTGACGGTATCAAAGGCGATACCATTGTGCGCGATGTCTTGCAATTGCATCAAGCCCTTTTGCCTATGGAAGCCCAGCCTCAGCCCACTGTCAAATTTGAAGGAGTGGTCAAGGATTCTATCACCGGCAAAGCCTTTGAAGGGATTATTTCAATTATTGATTTAGATGATGGCATTGAAGTTGCCCCCAAATACCTACGCCCTGATGGTTCTTATCGATTTGACTTGGTCAGAGACCACAATTATTTGGTGATTATTACCGGCGAAGACTTTTTTAGGATTGAAAGGCAGTTTTTGCTCAAAGGTGATACAACTATAGCTTTTGAAACTCCTTCTATTAAATTTAAAAAATGGAAATTTGAAGCCATCGAGTTTAGCGAAAATAGCTCCGATGTTACCGACCAAATGAAGCCCGACCTCGAGAAATTGGTCTTGTTTTTGGCTGACCACCCCAATATAGGACTCAAAATTTCGGGGCATACTGACGCGCAAGGCACAATGGACACAAATCTTCGCCTTTCGCAAGCCCGCGCCGATGCCATTCGCGCCTATATTCTCAATCGTGGGCGATTCAAACCCGACCGCGTAGAAGCCATCGGGTATGGAAATACCAAGCCCATTGTCCAAAAAGAAGAAACCGATGAGCATCGCCGCATCAATCGGCGAGTAGAATTTGAATTGATAAAATTGAGTCAATAGACCGATAGTCAGCCATTTACAAAAAATTAGGTTGCATTTAGTTTGGGTAGCTGGACTTTAAAATTAGCTCCCTTGCCGCTTTCACTTTCACAAGTAATTTTGCCTTCAAGCTCCTCGACCAATGCCTTGACAATTGCCAAACCCAAGCCGGTGGAGGTTTCGCCGGCAGTTGGCTGATTGCTTAGGCGTTGAAACTTTTTAAACAACTTACTTTTATCTTGCTCCGTAAGCCCGGGACCTTGGTCTTGAAATTCAATTTGAAAACTATTATTTGCTTCTTGTAGTCGAATATAGATTTTTTTGTGAAAAGGTGAAAACTTGATAGCATTGGAAAAAAGGTTATCAAAAATTCGTTGAATATGTTGCAAGTCGCTGTTTAACCACGAATTGTGGATTTTTTTTTCAAAAATAATTTCCAAATCTTTTTGTTGGGTAGCCGAGTGATAGTTGGCAATCAAATCCTCAATTTCTTGCGATAAATTGATTTTCTCGATAGCCAAAGGTCTTTTTTGATTTTCAATTGTATCTAAGTCAAGCAATTGTTTAATCATTTCTCCGGCTTGTCGGGCAACCAATTGAATTTTGCTCAAATAATCTTTTTGCTCGGTGGATAGACGTTCTTCTTCCAACTTGATGAGTTCGGACAAACCCAACACGCGACTCAAAGGCGATTTTAAATCGTGCGAAACTACGGCAATCAAATTATTTTTTTCTTCGTTGAGTTCAATCAGTTTCTGGTTTTTAAATGCCAAATCTACTGTTCGTTGATTTACCTTTTCTTCCAATACGCGGGCTTGCCCTTTGATGAGGCGGTCGTTTTCTTCCAAAGCTCGAATTGCCAACTCGCGGTTGTGCTTTTTTTCATTTTCAATCAAATTGATACGGTCAGCCATTCCCAAAGAGAGCAAAACCATTTGTAAAATAGTGCCAATCTCGATGCTGTAAGCCGTCAAAAAATTGACCGGTAAAGCTCCGTTGAGCATCAGCACTCGGGCAATAATGAAAATGAAAAATGCACTCCAAGCCAATACATAAAATCGCGCCGGACGATAACGGGCTTGCAGTACTACCACCCCTATCAAAAAACTCAATGAACTGTTGAATAAAATCACTAAACCCGTAAACTTGGTAATGGTCAGGTGAATACTCGGATAAGCAACCGCCAACAAACTAAAAGTCGCCAAAATTGCCCCAATCAAGCCATTGATACTGATAATCCAATTGAAAATAGGCGCGTTATGAGCAAGTTGCAAAAAACGCCGCGTAAACAAAGTGTGAAAACTAAAACTTAAACCTACAAAAAATAAATCACTCACATTGAGCCACCGGTAATAAGCAAAGGGCAAAAACAAGTTAAAATACCCATCGGTAATGGTATGCGAGAGCCACAGAAAAAGAATAAAAATAATATAATACAAATAACTGAAATCTCGAGTGCCGATAAAAATGAAAAGATTGTAAAAAAACATCACCCAACAAACCCCCGCAAACAAGCCGACAATTATCCATTCTTCTTGTCCTAAATTGATAAAGTGCTGATTATCAACTATTTGAAACTTAAATCTTTTGTTGCTACCGTTGGAGACTATTTTTACCCAAATATATTCATTGTTTTGCAAATCGGGCGGAACAACAAAAGCCAAAAAAGCCGTTTGAATTTCGCGTTGCTCTGCCGGTATCAAGTCGCCGGTTTGTTTGCGGCTAAATTGTCGATTTTTAAGCGGAAAATAGATGGTAATAGAATCCAAATGCTCCGGTTGAATGCGCAAAACCCATTGTCGCCAAGTGGCTTGGTTATCCAAACGGAATTTGAACCAATACACCGCATCGACATAGCCAAAATTGAGCGCGCTGGAGGGCGAATAAATAAAGTTTTTTTGAAATTGTTTGTGGCTAACTGTCTCAAAATCAAGGTTTTTATCAAAATCAATTACATAACTGATATGATTGTCCAATACATAAAAATCAGCATTTTGATTCAAGACCAAAGAGCTTTGAGCTTGTATGGTAAAGCCAGAAAAAAATGAAAATAAAAGAATGTGGAAAAAAAGTAAATAATTTTTGCGTTTCATACTAAGATTTTCTACCCTAAAAAAGGCAGAAGATAATTGCTTTGATGCGCCAAGCCAAAAGATAGTCAATGATTTTGACGATTTATTGATTTGCAGATTTGGTGATTTATTGATTTTTAAATTAAGGTTCTTCACCACTTTTCAGGAATGAAAATCTTTTTTCTGAAATTTATCAATTTCAGTGATTCTGAGCATTAATGAACCAAGCGATAGCTTGGTGAA
>JALONJ010000319.1 GCA_025455045.1 Microscillaceae bacterium
TGCATCGGGTATGGTTTGCAAACCATACCCGATGCAGGGCGGGGTGGGCGCAAGTGAGGCTCTATACACGACAGCCGGGAATCGCGCCCAAATAATGAAATCGGCTATTTTACGGTTTTCAAATATGGGCAGAAAGCAATTAACTCAAAATCTCTTTCAAACTTTCTTCGTTTGCCCAAATGATTTGCTTGATGTCGTCATCGGACAAGGCAGTGGATAAAAATAGGCTCTCGAATTGCGAGGGAGCTAAATAGACCCCGCGCTTGAGCATTGCTTGAAAATACTTGCCAAACAACGCCGTATCCGAAGTTTTGGCAGATTCAAAGTTGGTAACTGTCTGATTGGTAAAAAACAGGGTAAACATTGAGCCGATTTGATTGAGCGTGTAGCCCAAGCCCAGTTTCTCGATACTGCCTCTGATGCCCTGCGTAATCTTGTAACTAATGGTTTCTAACTGCTTGTATATCTGAGGGTTAGCTTGTAGATGACGTAGCATAGCCAAGCCTGCCGCCATTGCCACAGGATTGCCCGAAAGTGTACCGGCTTGATAGACTTTGCCGACCGGCGAAATGCAATCCATAATTTCGCGCTTACCGCCATAAGCCCCTACGGGCATACCGCCCCCAATGATTTTGCCCAAAGTGGTCATATCAGGAGTAACTCCGTACAACTCTTGCACGCCGCCCAAAGCCAAGCGAAAGCCGGTCATTACTTCATCAAATATCAATACAATGCCTTCGCGATTGCAGAGTTGTCGCAAACCTGACAAAAAATCGGGCGCAGGCGTTACCAAGCCCATATTGCCGGCAACCGGTTCTAAAATAATACAAGCAATTTGGTTTTTATTGGCATCTACTAGGTTTTGCACGGCTTGCAAATCGTTGTAAGGGGCGGTAAGGGTATCTAGAGCTGTACCTGTTGTTACGCCCGGGCTATCGGGGCTACCCATCGTGATTGCCCCACTGCCCGCCGCAATCAGAAATGAATCGGCGTGTCCGTGATAACAGCCTTCAAACTTGATGATTTTGGCGCGTCCGGTATAGCCTCGTGCTGCTCGAATGGCACTCATACAGGCTTCGGTACCCGAATTAACCATTCTTACCTTCTCGATAGATGGTACGATGTGGCAAATCAATTCGGCAATTTCTACCTCGCGGCGAGTGGGTGCGCCAAACGAGGGCGAGGTTTTGACCGCCCCCCAGATGGCGGACTCGATGAGTTCGTGGGCGTGTCCGAGTATCATCGGACCCCAAGAATTGATAAGCTCGATGTAGCGGTTGCCGTCTTCATCAAATAGGTACGCGCCTTTGGCAGATTGAATAAAGATAGGTTTGCCGCCTACGGCTTTGAAAGCTCGAACCGGCGAATTGACCCCACCCGGAATAAAGTTTTGGGCTTTGCTAAACAATTCTTGACTGATTTGTGTATTCATTATTTTTATATAAAAATTTGACTATCAATAGGTTAAGTATAAATTTAGGCTTTAAAAAGCCAATCATCGGCTAATTTCTTGATTATTCACCAATTCTTCAAATTTTCAATTTTTTGAAGGGGCAAATTTTCGAATTTATTTTGTAATCACAGGTGTTTTCGGAGAAACATCCGTATTTAGAAAAATTACCAAAAAAAATAAAAGAAGAAATCGTTGAAATGATGAAAATAAAACCTTTTGATTTCAAAGAATCTTACCAAGATGTAATTAAAAACATCAAGATAGATGCTGATACGGACTTAAGGCTAAAAGAATTATTGGGTAATTATAAAGTGGAAGATTTAATTGATTTGGCGGGTGGCTTGCCCATTGAAAAATTACAAGACTTAAGTATTAGCATCAAGGATGGTGAAAGAGGTGTTCAAATCAATATTCAATGTCAAGAGTTTATAGCAAAAAGAATACTCAAGTATAACGATGGGTTATTAGTATTGCAAAACTCTACTTTGATGGTAAGTGAACCAAAGCAATATTTAGGCACAAAATTATTTACCAATCAAATTATTACAGGCCAAAAATTAGGAATTTCAAAATTTACCGCCCTTGCTTCAAAATCTAAAAACATCAATGGTTATTATACTTTGGCAAGGTTTGGATACGCAATGGCTAAAGAAGAGCTAGAAATTTTGACTAAAATTGCGGAGAAAGACAAACAAATAAAGAAAGTAAAAACCATTGCCGATTTAATGAGTACCGAAAAAGGTAGAGATTTTTGGCTAAAAAATGGATTTTCTTTTTTTGCAGAGTTTGATTTACAAGAAAACTCCGAATCTTTGCGTATATTTAATGACTACTATAACGAAAAGTTTTTATATGGACAGTAAAAATAAACCGGGTTGGGCTAGATTGATTGAAAAAAGCCTCAATAAATCTTGGGAAGACATTACCCAAGAAGAGCTTGATAATTTTTCCTCAGCTGATATGTTGGATGACTTGGAAGAAGGAACACTTGAATACGAAGCCCAGCAAATAGCCCTCAAAAAGTGGCAGGATTTTAATGAAAAAGCTGAGGCGATAAAAAATTAATATTTTGAAGGAATCAAATATCGGTCATCTAATCTGAACTTTAATTGTATGCTATTTATAAGTAATTGCAAAATAGAAGTTAAGGATGGAAAAATTCATTCTATTCCTTATGAATACGAAAAGATAAGTATCACTGACGAAAGCAGAGATATATTAGATAAAAATTTAGAAAAACTATTACAAAATTTACCTAATAAATCCGAAGAAAACATCCTTAATCGGCTTAATTCATTCATTGCTTTATACCATCAGAGCCATCCCGATGCAGAAACCCCCTTGAATTTTATTGAAATGGTAGGGATTGAAAAAATGATTGAAATTTTGGAAACTGCTAGCGATAGAAGTTTTGAATTGATATTTGATTACTCTATGCCACAACAACCAATTTTGAAAGAAGTTTTATATAACAATAGTTCGGACAGTTTCTAGTTTCGAGTTATTTGCTAAGTATCTGATAATCAGCTAGTTAACTCCATTGCGCGAAGTTTGAGCGAAGCGGAAACTTCGCCCAATAAATAAATGAAAAGTCTCCGACTTTTTCGGCTTTGCCGAATTGGTTTTGATTGCCTAAAATTAAAAATAAATGCCTGATTATCAGCTACTTACATTCTTAGCCTATCGCCAAGCTATAGCTTACTACGCCTATAAACTGCTTGAGGCGGTTAGAAGGTCAGAGACCTTTTGTTTTATTGTTAGTTTGAAGTGTCCGTTGAACGCTTCAAACAACAGGGGCAACAAATGACAAACCCACTTTACATAAAAGCCTATCAAATAAAATATGACAAATAACGAAAATATTGACCAGCGAAGTGCCATATACGAAATAGTAATGAAGTATATGGCTAACTTACAATTTGAACCTCAAAATATTGACTACCAAAAACTTGAAAAGCACCAGCTTATTGTTGAAACTTTGGCAGAATTTACCAATTCTTCCATTCAAATATTTGATTTGAATGAAAAGAAGATTGTATTTTTCTCAAAAAACTATGCTAATCTTTTGGGCTATAACAAAACTGAATTTGAAGCACTTAATTACACATTCTTCGAAGCTAAAATCCACCCTGATGACAAATATGACTTGGCAATGTTTGGACTATCATCTCTGAAGTTATTTAAAGAATTATCAAATGACGAAAAACTAAATCACAAAGTGGTTTATGAATTCAGAATGCTTAATTCTGGGGGTAGATATGTTCGGGTCATCGATCAATATCAAATATTAGAATTAGATGCAACAGGTCAAATTTGGCTGATGATGAGTACTATAGATTTATCGCCAAATCAAGATATTGAATCCTCAGTTAAATGTCAAATTCTTAATTATAGAACGGGTAAAATTATAGTTACAAGCGTTGATAATAAACCAAGTTTGGAACTCACCAAACGTGAATTGGAAATACTTTCATTGGTAAAACAAGGATTGTTGAGCAAAGAAATTTCCGATAAATTGTTTATTAGTGTACATACCGTAAATACCCATAGACAACGACTTTTAGAAAAACTAGGTGCTAACAATACAATAGAAGCCATTATGTTTGCTACAAAATATGGACTCATATAGTAACAAATACTGATTTATCAGTATTGTTTAAAGTTTGAGAAGCAGAGACTTTTGCATCATTAAAAATTCAATTTTAAAATGATACAAAAAATATTCTACTCTTTGCTTTTAATATTGAGCATTCAATTTGTAAAAGCACAATCAACTCAAGTAATAAGTGGTATAGTAACTGATAAAATCACTTCGTTACCCATACCGTTTGCGAATATTTCTATATTAAACAGTCAGCCATTAGTTGGTACTGTAACAGATAGTTTAGGTGTGTTTATATTATCTAATGTTGCTACTGGAAGATATAATATAGAAGTATCCTTTATAGGCTATCATAAAAGGATAGTACGTGAGGTGCTGGTAGTTTCAGGCAAACAAACACAATTGGCTATTGAGCTTGAAGAAAATCTTACACAGTTGGGCGAAATAGTAATAAGACCTTCTGTAGATAAGCATAAATCATTGAACCCATTTGCTACAGTGAGCGCAAGGATGCTAAGTGTTGAAGAAGCATCAAGGTATGCCGGAGGATTTGATGACCCGGCAAGATTGGCTTCCGCCTTTGCAGGAGTAGCTTCCAACAATAGTAACAATGGTATAGTAGTGAGAGGTAATGCCCCCCGATATCTACAATGGCGCATGGAAGGCATAGAAATACCAAGCCCCAACCACTTCAACGATTTGCGTTCCTTCGGAGGTGGCACATTAACCGCCCTGAGTGCTCAGATGTTGGCAAACTCCGATTTTTTAACCGGAGCATTTCCAGCAGAATATAGCAATGCTCTTTCAGGTGTATTTGATATGAATTTGCGAAAGGGTAATACAGAAAAAACAGAAAGAACCTTTCAGTTGGGACTTATAGGTCTGGAATCCTCTCAGGAAGGTCCATTTAAGAAAGGTGGAAAATCATCTTACGTGTACAATTACAGATATTCTACCCTGGGTTTATTAGCACCTTTATTGCCTGATGGTGCCTCGTCTATTACTTATCAGGATTTGTCATTCAAACTCAATTTTCCTACTAAAAAAGCAGGCATTTTTTCAGTTTGGGGCTTGGGATTTATAGACGGAGCAAAAAACAATCCTAAAAAAGATAGTAATGACAGGAAGTATTATGATGATAGTCAGGAGGATAGAATACGAATGAGAACGGGTGCTTTGGGTATAAACCATAAAATTTTTCTTAAAAACAAAGCATATCTACAAACTGCCCTGTCTGCAACAGCCAACGAGACTGATTGGCAAACTAAGGCACTCAATCAGTTGGAGCAATTAGTGCCTTTTAGCAATATTTCTAACACCAATTGGGAGTATGTACTATCTACATTTTTAAATAAAAAGTTTGGCGAAAGGCATACAAACAGAACTGGAGTAAGGATACGATTCCTCAACTATGACCTCAAGTTGAATCGTGCAACAAATATAGGAGAAAATCCTGCGGAAATTGTAAATGCAAGTGGAAGCAGTGTATTGTCTTCTGCATTCACTAACTCCTCTATATTTCTTACTTCTATGTTAAGACTGAATGTAGGGGTAGCTGCTCAACATTTTTCACTAAATAATAGGTACTCCATAGAACCACGAATGAGCCTTACCCAAAATATAGGCGAGAAACACACATTGGGATTAGCTTATGGCTTACATAGTAGAATCGAGAGTTTGTATATGTATTATAACAACTCATTATCTACAGGAGAAAAAGCGGTAAACAAAAATATGGATTTTACTAAAGCTCACCACTTTGTATTCAGTTACGATTGGAGCATCACAGATATAATACACCTAAAAGTAGAGCCTTATTTCCAACAATTATACAACGTGCCGGTAATGGAGGGTACTTCGTTTTCTGCTGTCAATTTTCAATCAGATTGGTTTTTTGCCGAAAAATTGGTGAATAAAGGTGAAGGAAAAAACTATGGATTGGATATAACCTTGGAGAAGTATATGTCGAATGGGTTTTATTATATGGCTACCACCTCCTTTTTTGAATCAAAATACCAAGGAGGTGATGGGGTTTGGAGAGATACTAGGTTTAATAGAAACTACGTAGTCAATCTACTAGTCGGTAAAGAGTGGAAAGTTGGTAAAAATAAGCAGAACACGTTTAACATTAATGGGCGAGTTACATTTCAAGGCGGAGACAGATTTTCACCAATTGATGAAGACGCGACAAAAGTAAAAAAAGCGATTGTATATGATGAAACCCGTGCGTTCTCTATCCAGACAAATCCAATTTCAAATGTGCATTTAACTATTGCCTATAGAAAGAATAAATTGAAAAGCTCAAGAGAATTAGCTTTGAAAATCGTAAACCTGACCCAACAATCGGATTTCTTTGGCTACCAATACAATTTTAGAACCGGAGGAATAGATAAAGATGTCGAAACGATTCTACTGCCTAATTTAAGCTATAAGATACAATTCTAAAAAAAATAAAATGAAATTTATACTCACTAAATATAACAGTTCAAAAATATTCCTATTGGATGCTGCTGGAGCTTTTGTATCAATCATACTTTTGTCTGTTCTTTACCTATTTGAAGAATACTTTGGTATGCCCAAGAAAATTCTCTCCATATTTATAAGCATAGCATTAGTCTTTTTATTCTATTCTGCCATAATTTATTTTGTCAGTCCTTTAAAGTGGAGAGCCTATCTAAAAATTATTGCGATACTCAATATTTGTTACTGTTTGTTTACAATCTTTCATATATTTCTATATTTTGAAAACCTAACCCTATACGGAAATCTTTACTTTGTGGGTGAGGTTTTGGTAATCATATTACTAGCAATATTTGAACTTAAAATTGCCAACAAAACAACAAACAGATAACATAATTTTGGCAATGGTTGGGCTGAAAAGCTATAAATTCAATATTTGTAATTTTCAATAGTTCGGACAGTTTCTAGTTTCTAAGCCCCCTGCTCCGCCAGAGGCGGAGGTTCTCTTCCGAGTTATTTGTTAAGTGCTTGATAATCAGTTAGTTACAAGAAATATTTGAAATAGCATAACTAGCTGATAATCAATTACTTATAAAAACTGTCCGAAGTATTGTAATTTTATTGGGTATTTGAGTTAATATCGGGCAGACGTTTTTCCAATGTCCCACCATCACCAATACGTAAAACGTTGGTGGTAATTTGCCCGAAGACAATCTAAATAATAATTTAATTAGGGCTTTCGCTTGGTGTTGTATAAGTGCTTGATAATCAGATAGTTATATAAAAATACAAAAACTTATCAGCAATTCCCACTGTAAAATAATTGAACAAAAGTTTGATATTTTAACTTTTATATTTATAAAAATAGCAAAATACATAAATAATTGATAATCAATGCT
>JALONJ010000320.1 GCA_025455045.1 Microscillaceae bacterium
CCACGCAGGATGACGGCTTGGGGAGATTTTGGATTGTCTTTTTAAAACTTTAATTTTTTGTACTTTTTCAATATGTTTCAAAATATTCACGTTAATTTACAATAGTTCGGACAGTTTCTGGTTTCTAAGCCCCCTGCCCCCGGAGGGGGTTATTTTTCGAGTTTTTTGTTAAGTGCTTGATAATCAGTCAGTTATAAAAAAATATTTAAAATAGCATAACTAGCTGATAATCAATTACTTATAAAAACCGTCCGAAGTATTGATTTAATAACTTAAAAAAAATACAAATTGGCTTTACAAGCTAATTTGTATTTTTTTAATATTCCTTCAAAACATTTCTGTCATTCTAGCCAAAGCACTTACGCAAGGACAATTTGCTGTGCCGCTTCATACAAATCAAAAGCGGTAAAATCGGCTTGGGCGCAAGCTGGTTTGTGAGCAATGATTTGAATAGTGCGCAAATCCTGCTTTTTGGCGGCTGCCATATCGCGCTCGGCATCACCCACAAACCACGAGTCGGCAATGGCAATATCAAATTTGGCAACGGCTTTTTCAATCATCAGCGAGTCGGGTTTGCGCGTAAGCGAATCGCTGTCGTATTTGGGGTGATAGGGTGCAAAATATTGATAATCAATGAGTTGATTACAGTTTTCTTGCAAATAATCATAGCATTTTTGCACCTCATCAGCCGTATAAATACCCTTGGCAATACCCGATTGATTGGTAATGATGATTAATAAATATCCGGCATCTTTGAGCAATTGGAGAGCTTCGGCTACCCGAGGCAAAATGACAAAATGGTCGAGGGTGTAGGCATAATCTACTCTATCTTCGTTGAGTACGCCATCACGATCCAGAAAAATACATTTATTAGGCATTGGAAAAGCAAAGAAAATGTTTTGTTGTTTTATAGATTAACCTCTTGTATTCCACCCTCTCCTTCGGCGAGGGCTGGGGAGAGGCTTCAAGGAATAAGCAAATCACTTGCTCAAAACAAAATCATAGGTTTTGTTTTGGTAGTGATACGTACCGCGAATTTTCTCGGGAGCGTGGGCTTCTTCCAAAATTATCAAAACTACATATCGGTCGGGTTGAATATTGCCTTTTTTATCCAATAAACAAAATTTTCTTTGCTCTAGAGCTTCCGAACCATTGTCGCAAAGGCTAAAAATATTATTTTTTTTGGACTTTAAATCTTTGATGGTCAGTTCGCTGGCTTCCAAATAGCCATCGGCATATTTCAATTGTAGGCTAAATGTTTGGGTTTTGCCGGAGTAGTTGATAGTTTCGTAGGCTTTTTGGGCAAAAAGTGAAGTTGATAAACCGCAGGCAATCAGTATAAAAGCAATAATTTTCATTTTAAATATAGGATTTGAATTGAATTTGGTCATTACAAATTTGCTTTTTAAATTCTTTCTCTCAATACGATCGCAAGAGTGAAGTCTTAAAAAGTAAATTTGCAAGGCAATTTTGAGTTCATAGTAAGCTAACGGAAAAATTATTGAAATGTTTATCCATTCAAATCCATAAAACAAATCTGATTTTTTATAAAAATTAGCCTTTTTTGGCTTAAAATTGCAGTCAAATTATGGCTATTGATTCGGTCCAATGAGGGAATTAATTAGATTTATGTGTAAAAAATGACTTTCATATATCTATTCACGAACAATTTGCCGGAGAATGATTGACAAAAAAGCCTGCAACTAACTGATTTTAAGGAGTTTATAAAACTATTTACGCTACATTATTCGTTGATTTTTTATGCTTTTTCAAAACACCGTACAGAATCTCAATCGAATCCGCGAAGTAATCAGCGTATTAATCAAATACGGTTTTGAAGATGTAGTTGCCAATACCAGCCTGCGCCGTCTGATTCCGCCCCGCACCCAAAAATCGTGGCAACGCAACAACCTGCCGGTGCTTTCGTACTCGCGGTGGGAGCGTATGCGGATGGTAGTAGAGGAGCTAGGCTCTACCTTTATCAAACTCGCCCAACTCCTGAGCAACCGCCCCGATTTGATTCCTGAGCCACTAATCATTGAGTTTGAGAAGCTACAAAGCGAAGTACCTCCCATCGATTTTGAGATTATTCAAAAAAATATTGAAAAAGAGCTAGGCAAGCCTATCCAAGAAATATTTGCTTATTTTGACAAAAAACCCCTTGGTTCGGCTTCTATTGGACAGGTACATCGCGCCCAATTGCTGAGTGGCGAAGACGTAGTAGTCAAAGTCCAACGCCCCGATGCCAAACGCCAAGTAAATACTGACTTGGCAATTTTGCGCGAGTTTGTGCGCCTCACCGAAAATTATTTTAAAAGAATTGGGATTTTGAACCCATTGGCAGTCGTCGATACATTTGAAAAAAGTATGCACGAAGAGCTTGACTATACCAATGAGGCAAAAAATATGGACCAATTTCGCAAGCTCTACGCCAATAATTACAATTTTTATGTGCCAATGCCCTATCGAGAGCTTACTACTCATACGGTACTCACTATAGAATATGTAAGTGGTTGTAAAATCACCGATTTAGCCCAATTGGAAGCTTGGGGCTTGGACTCGCGGCGCATTGTGGAACGCGGAATGAATATTTATCTCTCGCAAATTTTTGAAAAAGGGGTATTTCACGCTGACCCGCACCCGGGCAATATTTTGGTGCGCCCCAATGGCACTTTGGTTTTGATTGATTTTGGAATGGTAGGTAAACTGCTCAAACACGAAAAATACGCCTTTGCGGGCGTTTTTGTGGGTTTGGCAAATCAAGACAGCCGGGCAATGGCTCTCAATTTGCGCCGCTTGGCAGTAGAAAGTGATATTGATAATATGCAAGTCTTTGAAAATGATGTAGATGCGCTGATTGAAAACTTTGTAACCTTCAATGTCGATGATGAGTCGGGAATTTCGGAAGTAACTGCCGAATTGCAAAAAATAATTTACAAATACAAACTCCAAGTACCGGGAACTATCTTCCTGATACTCAGGGCTTTGGCTATTTTGGAAAACATTGGCAAAATTTTGCATCCTCAATTTCAAACTTTAGAATTTATCCGCCCTTATGGTTTAAAATTGATTGCCGAGCAGTTTTCGTTCAAAAACCAACGCAACGAGCTGACTTATACTTTTACGCAGTTGCTCACTTTGCTGTATATTTTTCCGATTGAGGTCAAAAATATTTTGCGCCAACTTCGCAATGGCGAAATCACGATTAATTATACCCTCAAAAAATTTGAGGAAATTCCGCGCCATATCAACATCATCGGCAACAAATTGGTGCTTACTTTATTGATATGCAGTTTGATGATTACTTCGGCGATGATGATGCAAAGCCCTTTGGCGGCTTCGGCTTCGCGGCTGTTTGGCTTGCCTTATTGGAGTGCTTTGGGTTTTGCGGCGGCGGGTTTTTTGGGGATTTGGTTGTTTTTATACACCATTTTTCGGCGGAGGTAGTATCTAAGGAGTGAGAAGTGGGAATTAAATAATGACTTGATTCATTTGTTGTTTTTAAAATATTTATAACTATCTGTTTATCAGGCATTTATAGAATTTTATTTGCCAAAGATAGCTCAAAAACAAAGGGCGAATTTCAAATTTACGTATTTCTTTTGCCTCACCCTGCCCTCTCCGAAGGAGAGGGTGATAGGTAGTAAATTTGAAATGCACCCAAAACAAACCATTTAACCACTAAGAACACGAAGAAAATACCCACAAAGTTCACTAAGACCTTTGTGTTTCTTTGTGCCTACCTTGGTGAACTTGGTGGTAAAATTACTCGGTAAATGTAAGTATTTGATAATCTTTGACTTTTGACAAATAAGAATGTAACATAGCTTTTAGCCTGTAGAAGGCACAGCCTAAAGGCTGGGTTGCAATATTACTAATACTTGATAATCCGCCAGAGGCGAGACGTAGTCAATGAATTAATCATAATTTAATCACAACAATTTAATTCTACTTTGACATTTTAAGAACGGACAAAGATATTTGAATCTATATTGTAAGTTTTTCCTACAAATTTTTGATTGAAATTGTATTTTCCTATGTTTTCTATATGTCTATGTGGTTCAAAAATTGAAAGTGCCAAAGTAGAATTAAGTAGTATCTTTAAAAATATAATTGATTGAAAATCAGTATAATCCATTAACCCATCAACACATTTTATCATTAGCACATTGATTATTATGCTCAAAAAAATTGTTTTATTCAGCTTAGTCTGTTTCTTTATTTTGCCGGTATTGGCGCACGAATTTTGGTTATCGGCGAGCAAATATCGAGCTGAAGTAGGCGAAAAAATTGCGATTAGTTTTTTGGTGGGCGAAGGCTTCAAAGGCGAAAAATGGGGTGCCCGTGGCAAACGCTTGAAAAAATTTATTCACCACACCCCCCAAAAAGCCATTGATTTGACTCAAGTAGCCCAATCCGATACGGCTAGTGAATCTATCCAAGTGGTATTCGAAACCGCCGGTACACAACTCCTGACAATGACTTCTTTTGAGTCGTATCTTGAGCTGGACGGCGGCAAATTTGCGGCATATTTGCAAGAAGATGGGATAGACGATGTGTATGAACAAAGGCAAAAAAACCAGCAACTTGATAAACGAGCGCGCGAATTTTATAGCCGTTGCGCCAAAACCCTTGTGCAAATTGGCAATAAACCAACCCCAAACTTTAAAAAGGTAGTCGGTATGCCTTTGGAGATTGTTCCGCTTCAAAATCCTTATCAAATGAAACAAGGGGGGCGTTTTTCGGTCAAAATTTTATTCAAAAACAAACCCCTACCCAATACCCGCGTCAAACTTTGGCATCGGGTTGCCAATGAAGCTGTGAAGCCGCTAGATGTAAAATCTGACCAAAATGGTATTGTAAGCATCGAGAGCCTCGCTTCGGGCGAATATATGATAAGTTTGGTAAAAATGATTCCGCACCCCAAACCCCAAGAGGCTGATTATCAAAGCTATTGGGCAAGTTTGACTTTTGGTTTGTAAAAGAAGGTTTTAATTAAAAACAGCTAACTAATTTATAATCAATTGATTAGCTGTTTTTTAAATCAAAAAAGCAAAGTTTGAGATTTTATCTAAAGAATTTCAAATTTATAACTAATTGATTATCAGTTAGTTATGATTTTTTATACAATTTTTCATAATATTCTTCCAACATCCGCTTGACGGCAAATTGGTCTTTGGTGCTCAAAATACTTTCCTTCATCATCTCAAGCCATTTGGGTTTATTGTCATAATAACAAGGCAACACTTCATTCAATAGTACTTCATACATCGCTTTTTGGTCGTGCTTGTCGAGTTTTTGCTCATCGTTATTCTCGAAGCCATCGCCAAATTGCCAGCCATTTACGCCGTGATTACAGGCTTCGGGCCACCAACCATCTAAAATACTAAAGTTAATTACGCCATTCATTGCGGCTTTCATTCCCGAAGTACCGCTTGCCTCTTGGGGGCGGCGCGGATTGTTGAGCCATATATCAGAGCCACTTACCAACATAGCCCCAATGGTCATATCATAATTTTCTAAAAACACGACCGAGTTGGGGTATTCTTTGGTCAAAGCCACAATGTTTTCTACGATTTCTTTGCCTCTGTCGTCTAACGGGTGCGCTTTGCCCGAAAAAATGATTTGAATTTTGCCGGATTTGAACAGCTCGCCCACTTTACTTTTATCACTAAAAATAAAATCACTGCGTTTGTAAGGCACAGCCCGCCGCGAAAATCCAATAATCAGGGCATCAGGATTGAGGCTCACGCCGGTACGGGTTTTGACAAAATCAATTAGTTTTTGCTTGTTTTCGGCGTGAAGGCTTGCCAAATCTTCGCCTTTTTCGGCGGCTTCTACCATTCGATTGTCCACCCAGCTTGGCAAGTGAATGGCATTGGTAATGCCTACGATTTCGGCGCGGTCTTTTACGTGTTTCCACATTTTATTGGCAGTTTCGGCGTGGAGTTGGGCTACGGCATTTGAGTTACGCGACAATCGCAAAGCTCCTACTGTCATATTGAAAGGCGAACCACCCAAAGCCTTCAATTGACTGCGGGTAAAGCAACCGTTGTCTGCTCCCATATACAACAATCTATCAATGTAATGCGATTCATTGCCTTGTACTACGGGCGTGTGCGTGGTAAACACAATCTCTTCGCGGGTAGCCGCGAGGGCATCTTCATAGCTCATACCCTTGTCCATTTTTTCTTTGACCAACTCAAAACCCGCAAACAGCGCGTGCCCTTCGTTGAAGTGGTACACCTCAGTCTCGATGCCCAAAGCCCGCAGTGCTTTTACCCCGCCGATGCCAAGCACCATCTCTTGGGCAATGCGTTCTTCGCCAAACCAGCCGTAGAGTTGTCCGCAAATCCAGCCGTCTTCATTGCCCGGCACATCAGTATCCAGCAAATAGAGGGGCGCATTGCCAAAATTATCGCATAGCCACACCTTGCATTTTACTTCTCGCTTGCGGATAGTTACCGAGAAGGTGATGCCGGTATCTTTCAAAAAATCGTATTTATAAATCGGAAAAGTATCAATCGGGCGACCTTCGGGCGTAATGCGCTGGTCGGTATAGCCCTGCTTCCATTTGATACCAATGCCTACAATGGGATAATGGTGGTCTTTTGCCCCTTTCATATAATCACCGGCAAGAATGCCTAAACCACCGGCGTAAATTTTAAAATCGCTGTGCAAGCCGTATTCCATACAAAAGTAGGCTACGCTGGGTAGCTTCTGAGTCGTTTTTGCCATATTTTATCGGATTTTTTGTTAATTATTGTTCAGAATAATTTTTAATTGCTTGATAATCAATGAATTATGGAAAATAAAGTGCTTTATTCATTCCAATCCACAAATATAACCAAACAAATCAAAAACTCAGTCAGAACGGGTGCATTTCAAATTTACGTTTTAAGACCTCACCCCTGCCCTCTCCTCTGAGAGAGGGAATCTAAGGAATAAATTTGAAATGCCCCCCCCATAAATCTATCTAAATTGATGAGAAACCGCGAAACCGGTTACAAAATAAAAACATTGCAAAAAATTATTAGTTTTACAATCAGTTATAGGCTTTTAGGCTAGTCGAGATTAGAAATCTCGACTAGCTGGGATTTATTCAAGAGAAATCATTAAATTTAATCCAAAATCATCTTTTAGAAAATATGGAAACAATAGCTATTCGCCTAAATCAGCAAGAAAAGGATAAATTTTCTCAAGAATTAGGCAATTTATTGGGCTTAAAGTCAAAAAAACAATTCGATAAGCAACAATTGCCAAGCATTGTGGATTTTATCTTTAAAAATCAATTGAATGAGTTTATTTTTCCCACTTTTTTAAGGATTTTTGAATATTACCCCGAATGTCAAATCAAATTGGATTTACACCAAGACCCCGAAGAAGGCTACGAAACGCTTTTTTTTATCATC
>JALONJ010000321.1 GCA_025455045.1 Microscillaceae bacterium
TTATCAAGAGTTTCAGATTCTTCGCTTCGCTCAGAATCACTGAAATTGATAAATTTCAGAAAAAAAATTCTCATTCCTGAAAAGTGGTGAAGAACCTTATTTTTTTTGAATTCTGTTGTCATAATTTGAGTTATCTATTAATAAAAAAGGTTTGCTTTTGGATTTGCTCAGAAAACCAAAATTTTAAGTCAAAGTTGGTTTTATTTTGCTTATTATTGGATATTGATAATCAAGACTTAAGTTTCGCTGAAAACAATCCATTTTATTTAATCTTAAAAATCCGCCATCGACAATCAAAAAATCCGAAATCTACACATACTCCGCCAACTCCAGCCAGCGCATTGTTTTTTCGTCAATTTGTTGAATGATTTGCTCCAATTCCTGCGATTTTTTCAATAAATCTTCGTGATGCAAATCACCCGATAACTCATTGGTAATCAGCATTTTACGGTTCTCTAAGTTGGCGATTTCCGTTTCCAGAGTTTCGTATTCTTTTTGCTCTTTGAAGCTCAGTTTCTTTTTGGTTTCAGGTTTCTGATTTTTAGCTTCGGGTTTCAAATCTGAGATTTGAGGTTTGGAGTCGGTGGTCTTTAGATTCTCTTCTTCCAATTCTTTGACCGCGCGGTATTCGGAATAAGAGCCGTTGAAATCGCGGATTTTGCCATTGCCCTCAAAGACAAACAAATGTTCCACCAATTTGTCCATAAAATAACGGTCGTGCGTAACAATGAGCAAACAGCCCGGATAATTAGCCAAAAAATCTTCCAAAACCTGCAAAGTCAAAATATCCAAGTCATTGGTCGGCTCATCTAAAATCAAAAAGTTGGGGTTTTTGGCTAAAATAGTCAATAAATACAACCTCCGCCGCTCGCCCCCACTCAAAGTCGAGACATAGGCATATTGCTGTTTGTGGTTGAACAAAAATCTTTCTAACAACTGCGAAGCCGATAAATTTTGTTTGCCTATGTTGATTACTTCCGCAATTTCGGTTACAACCTCAATCACCCGCTTGTCTTCGGGCAATTGAATACCCTCTTGATTGTAATAGCCAAATACGACTGTTTCGCCCTTGACGACCTCTCCCCTATCGGCTGCGCCCTCGCCGGTCAAGATATTCAAAAAAGTTGATTTCCCCACGCCATTGTTGCCCACAATGCCCACCCGCTCGCGGGGTTGAAATTTGTAGGAAAAATTGTCCAAAATTTTTAAATCATCATAATTTTTGAATACATTTTCCAATTCAATTACTTTTTTGCCCAAGCGCGACATTTGGGTTGCCAAAGCCAATTCGTCTTTTTTGAGGTTTTTGTCCGCCTGTTTTTTCAATTCTTGGAACGCATCAATGCGGTATTTTGCCTTTGTACCGCGCGCTTTGGGCTGGCGGCGAATCCAATCCAATTCTTTCCGCATCAGATTGCGGGCATTCATCACGGCTTGGGTATGGTTGTACTCGCGCTCGTCTTTTTTCTCCAAAAAATAAGAATAATTGCCCTTGTAGCGATACAAATTGCCATCTTCCATCTCAAAAATTTCATTGCATACGTTTTCCAAAAAATACCTGTCGTGCGTAACCATCAAAAGGCTAACTTGTTGATTACCAAGGTATTCCTCCAGCCATTCAATCATATCGAGGTCTAAATGGTTGGTGGGTTCATCTAAAATCAAAAAATCGGGTTCTTCAATCAATACCTTTGCCAAGGCTATACGCTTGCGTTGCCCACCCGAAAGGGTTGCCAAATCGCGTTGCAACTCGCCAACTTTTAATTTGGTCAAAATTTGTTTGATTTTTAATTCAAAATCCCAAGCTTTCAAATTATCCATTTGCAAAAGGGCGGCGTTCATCAATTGTTCGTCCAAATGATTTTCTAAAGCCAATTCATAGTTCTTAATTGCCTGAATCATTACATTATTGGAGTTTAAAACCGCTTCAATAATGGTTTTGGCTTCGCCAAAGCGTGGGTTTTGGTCTAAAAAGCTGATTTTCAAGTCTTTACGAAAGCTATAGTTGCCGGTATCGGGTGTATCTTGCCCCGCCAAAATTCGCAAAAGTGAGGTTTTGCCGGTGCCATTTTTGGCAATGAGGGCGATTTTTTGCCCTTTTTCTAAACCAAAAGAAATATTCTGAAACAAAACTTTATCGCCGTAGCTTTTGCTAAGATTTTCGACCGAAAGGTAATTCATTGGATTTTGAAATTTGTAAATGGAGGCTTGTCCGATTATTCGTTCAAAATTAAACCGAAAAGAGTTAAAAAAGAAATTAAAATGTTATTATGAATTTTATTTTAAAAATAATTATAATAAAGTTATTTTATTTTTTAAAATTTCCCTATGCTTTTGCTTTGCATTTCGCCCCTATCAAATCGGCACTTCACCCTTTGGGTTGGGCAATTCAGCTTTTAGAGTGGCTTTTTTTGTATCTGAATAGGATTTTTGGGCGTAATTTGCCTCATAAACCATATAAACATTTAAACAAATATTAATACAATGAAAAACCCTTTAAATTTAAAAATCATCTTCGCCATACTGTTAGTAGGATTATTTGCCTGCAAAAAAGAAAATGAACAACTACCTGAGCCAATCGCAGGAGAAAAAGTATTCGATGTAGCTTCGTTTCACTCCTTAAAAATTGAAGTTTCGGCGAACATTCAAGTAACAAAAGGAAATATTTTTAGTGTAAAAGTAAAAGGGCAGGCTGTGGATATTCAGCGTTTGCTTGTAGAAGTATTGAATAATACATTGAAGATAAAAGCCCATCAAACATTGACTATGCCTCGAGATTTAGAAATCCTTATTTCAATGCCTGCTTTGAAATATTTTGAATTTACAAACAAAGGCACTGTCAACATAGCGAATTTCATTCAGTCTGGTACAATTTCTGGCGTTTTGCGAGGGCAAATCATAGCAAAAAGTAATACCGAAAGCAAAGGTTTTGATATTTCGTTGTTTGATGAAGCAAAATGTGTGATGAGCGGCAAAGCTGAAAATCTAAAAGTTCTTAGTAATGATAAATCAAAGCTTGAAGCATATAATTTTCCGGTTTCGCATAGTGAGTGTATCAGCTTTCATCAATCCATCATATATACCAAAGTTACCCAAGTCCTCAACGCAAGCACTTCTGATAATAGCAGAATATACTTTAAGGGAAATCCTGAATCAAGGTTTACTGTGGAAATGAACGATGGAAAAATCATTGAGGAATAGGCTTTTTACTGTGCATATTTTTTAATGAATAAAACTAATTTTATTTATAACCATAAAACCCATAAATCCAATGAAAAAAGTAAATTTAAAATTCCTTCCTTACCTCTGTTTTATGTTCGTATTTTCAACAAGTGCTTGTCAAAAGTTTGATTACGGTCCGATTCAAGAAGAAATCAAAACATACACTTTGGCAGGTTTTGACAAGGTAGATATCGATAGTGAATCGAATGTAAAAATCACTCAGGGAGCTAATTTTAGCATTATCGTAAGAGGCGATTACCGAAATTTGGCAGAACTTGACTTGCGCGTAATCAATGGAACGCTCAAATCGTCCTATACCATTTATCGCCCAAGAAAACACAGCAATTCTTATGAAATTGTGATGCCTACTCTCAAAGGAGTACATTTTTCGGGAATGACCGAAGGGCAAGCAAGTGGATTTTTGGCGGTGGATAAATTTGATGCGAAACTTTCAGGAGAGTCCAATATGAGTGCTGATATGGAAACTGATGTACTTACGATGGATATTTCGGGTAGATCCAATTTGTATTGGAAAGGCAAGAGTAAAACTATAGCTGCGATTGTTTCGGGGGACTCTCGAATCAATACTTATGATAGCAACTCCGAAGATGTAAAAATTGCCGTATCGGGCGGTAGCGAGGCAAAAATTTATGCAAGTAAAACCCTGCAAGCTAATGCTTCAGGCAGGAGCAGGGTGCGGTATCGTGGTAATCCTATTGTTGATAGCAATGTTTCAGGTGACAGTAGTGTGTTGAGAGATTGAATATTTTGTTAGGCAATAAAAGTTTGAAAAGTATTTTATTTTTCTATAGACTGCGACATAACTTGTCAGAATTAGAGTCTGTGAAAACTTCATAAGTTTTGAAAACCCATAATGTTTTATTCCAATAAGTTATGTCGTTGTCTATAATTATTTTCTTAGGCAAATCTGCCTCATAAACCATATAAACATTTAAAAAATGAAACATTTATTAATTTTCCTTGGCTTGTTCTTGATTAGCTTAGTCGGACAAGCTCAAAATCAATGGAGTGCCGACTTTGCAATTGGTACTCACGGAATTGGTACACCCTTTCATAATTTTCCGGCTTCGCGGGGTGGTTTTATGATGAGTGGCGAATCCCATATAAGACTAGGTGATTTAGACCGCAATAGTTATTTTAAATTGGGTTTAAATATCAGCTTTTTCCGGCATAAAGACCTGAAAAACAGCATCTTGCTTATGCCGATTATTTCTTATCGTTTAGGTATAGGCAGTGTATTTATTGAGCCGAGTTTTGCCTTGGGTTATTCAGGTTCGGTACTACAAATCCAATCTTTTGAACCAGATGGGAGTGGCAATTTCAAGACAAAAAAAGGTAGATGGCTTTCGGCTTTTGTAGCGCAACCACGCCTGCGCTTGGGGGCTAAAATCAATGACCAAATGGATATATTTACTCAATATACTTTCCAAATAGAGGGTTTTTATAAGGCAATGCCTGTCGTTCCATTTCAAAGTATTCAGTTAGGAACTTCTTTTCATTTTAAATAATACAGCTCATTGACGGTCTAACAGGCTGTTGTACAATTTCAATAAATATTTTAAATTCCATATAACAATGAAATCAATTAATTTTAAATCTATTATCAGCCTATTTTCGGCATTTTTGATACTTACCTCTTGCTCAACCTTTGAGGTGCCATTTGCTCAAAATCCTTTGCCATGTAATGTGGATTACAGTAATCATCCCAAAAATGCTCAGTGGAGTCAATTAATTAAAGAGGTAGCCTTAAAAAATAATGCCCCG
This sequence comes from Microscillaceae bacterium, assembly GCA_025455045.1. Classification (GTDB taxonomy): domain Bacteria; phylum Bacteroidota; class Bacteroidia; order Cytophagales; family Microscillaceae; genus JALONJ01. The sequence continues at coordinate 5,008 of JALONJ010000321.1, forward strand.
GGAATCGTAATGCTCATCGAGAAACAAAGTCAACTTTGGCAAGGTGCTTACGGCAAAGCTCATTTAGAGAGTAATCAAGCAGTTTCGGTTTGTCATCAGTTTAGAATTGCTAGCATTACCAAAACTTTCACGGCGGCAATGATTATGAAACTGGTGGAGCAAGGGCAATTAAACTTAAATCAAACCATAAAAGAATTATTACCTGAACTCAGCCCAGAAATCAAATATGCCGATAAAATGACCCTCACGCATTTGCTCAATCACACGAGCGGTATGTATAGCTTGGGTAGTGGAAATACCAAATTAAGCCTTTGGGTAGCCAATTCGCCCGAAAAATTTGCAAAATATGACCCCTATTGGCAACTCAAAGAGTTTGTTTTTGCTTTTAAACCTTATAGTGAGCCGGGCAAATTGTGGAGTTACAACAATGCTAATTATGTCTTATTAGGCTTGATTTTAGAGAAAATAAGTGGCAAAAAATACGCTAATTTATTGAATGAAATAATTTTGACACCAGCGCAAATGACCAGTACAAGCCTTTTAGAATCTGAAGATAGGTCAAAATTAGCCTCCGGCTATACTAATTATATGCGACAAGGGATACTTTTTAATTCTTATCGTTATGACCAATATGCCTACGAATCACCTTATGGGGGAATTTATTCTAATGCTGAGGATTTATTAAAATTTGCGAAGTTTTTGTTTAAAAGTAATTTCTTGACTGAAAACACCCGCCAAAAAATGCTGGATTGGGCTAAATTGCCTGATTGCCCAAATGGTAATTGTGAATACGGCTTAGGTATTGAATTGTGGCGATTTAAAGGTAGTGATGGTTTTGGCCACGGTGGAGCTTTTGAAGGTTATAACTCTACAATGTTGTACTTCCCGAATAAAGATACGTTTTTGGTATTTTTGACCAATCGAGGGGCTATTCCCAAAGACTTTTTTGAAGAATTTCTCAAAGATTGAGCCCCAGCCATTGTCTAAATTCTTGGGCTTTGGTGCGGCTTACGCCCGCCTCGTCTTCATAAACAGGACTTAATTCAACATTCAATTTGCCATAAGTATCGGGCTTGATTTGCCTGATACTTTTTTTATGGACAATCAATTGGCGATTCAGACGAAAAAAATCGTTTTTGGGCAATATTTCTTCCAGTTTTTCTAAGGTAGCATCAATGCCAAAATCTTTTTTTTCTTTGGTACGAATCAAGGTAAAGTCATTGATTTTGAAAATATAAGCCACTTCTTGCAAAGCCAAAGGCACTAAGGCATTGCCTTGCTGGACTAATAAATGCTGTTCTTGAGATGATATTTCTGGTTTTTCTACTTCGGTTTTAGGGAGAAGATTACTTTGCCAAATCTCGGCTTGGGCTTTGAGGGCTTCGTGGGCTACATACAATTGGCGGTATTCGTCATAGATTTTAAATTCGTTGGCAATTTGCTGATTTTCAAGCTGTTGCAAATAATTTCTAAAATACAAAACCGCATAAATCAATTGCATTACACTAAATAAAAGCCACAACAAAGGCACATCGGTATAAAAAACTGCTGAAAAATTGAAATTAGCCGGTCGATTCACCAAATAATAATTATACAAAAACATCAAGCCGATTTGCAAAGGCGTAAGAATACCAAAAACCGCCAACCATTGAAAAATAGCTCGTTTCAACAAGCCTTTTTCCCAAGGATGCTGCTTGTCAGCGTATAAAATTACTTGTTTGGCTATTTCCCAAAACAAAATAATCGCCAATAAACTGACCAGCAAATCGACATAATAATCCCAACGTTGCAATAAATCCAGCAAAAGCGCGCGGTCGCCGATATGCCGATAATAAAAGGCAAAAATCAAACTAATAACTATTCTAAGTTTAAAATCTGCATACTGAATTGGAACTGAATTGTTTTGTATAACCATCTGATAATCAATAGATTACATAGAGCGATTCAAAATAATACTACAAAATTAAACTGAAAAGAGTTAAAAAAGAAAGGGAATTATCTTGTATTTATCACAATATAACTTGTTGATTACCAACCATTTAACTCTAAACAATGCTTCTTCACCATTTTTCATTCCTGAAAAATGGTGGAGAACCATACCGATTTTCAGAAAATTCTAGCTTTATCCTAAACCTAAACTCATTCACGCAAGCAGGCTAGACAGCCTGCGTTACAATTTTCTTGAAAAATGGTGGAAAACCATACCGATTTTCAGAAAATTATAGCTTTATCCTAAACCTAACGTGAATATTTTGAAATATATTAAAAAAGTACAAAAAATTAAATTTTAAAAAAAACAATCCAAAATCCCCCAAGTCGTCATCCTGCGTGGAACTTT
>JALONJ010000322.1 GCA_025455045.1 Microscillaceae bacterium
GAGCTATTTGCTTTGCAAAAGGGGTATCATTGATATTATTTAAAATTAGGATTGGGTGAAAAAACTTAAAATAAATTTTACTTTCTATCTTGGTGATAAATGTCTGATTATCAGTTACTTGCAACTAATACCATCTTAGTTTACCACAAAGTTCACTAAGTTAAGCCCAAAGAAGCACCAAGGTCTTGGTGGACTTTGTGGGTATTTTCTTGGTGTTCTTTGTGTTTAAATAGTTTATTTTTGGATTAGCCTTTGTAAATAAAATTTCTGTAAACACCTGATTATCAGATGTTTATATCACTTTTAACAACAATAATTTAAAGTATTTACTTTATTTCGTATCAATTCTTGAGTTGAGAACGCAAATCAGTAGTGAGTTAATCAGCCATAGTCCGACCCAGTCAAGGTATTGATAACCATTCTCAAAAACAAAAAAAACCAAATAGCCGAGGCTATTTGGTTTTTTTGTAAATACCTGATTATCAAGCACTTGCGTATTTTTCAAATCTTTATTTGGGAGCATATTTTTTGGGTGCGTACAAAAAGCCGAAGGCTTCTGCGCCCTCTTTGGTTTGGCAACGGTGATGAATTTGGTGGGCGCGAATCATTCTTTGCAAATAAGGGCTTTTTTGAATTAACCAGTTAAAAAACTTAGTTTTTAGACGGCGATGCACGATAATATCGTGAAATAGGAGATAAAAAATTCCATAAGCCAAAATTCCAAAACCAATCGGCTTCAAAAACCATAAGATAGGCACTTCAAAACCCAAAACTATCGTAAGCACCGATGGAACACTAAAAACTAGAGCAAAATAATCGTTTCGTTCAAAAAAACCGGTGTGAGGTTGATGATGGTCACGGTGCCAAGTCCACAAAAAACCGTGCATTATGTATTTGTGGGTTGCCCAAGCCGCCCCTTCCATCAATAAAAAAGTAGCTCCCAAAATCAGCCAAAAAATAAGGTTTGCCATCATTGATACAGTTAATTTATTGCTATTTTATTCAAAAAAAACGTAAAACCCAGCCAAGTTTAGCTTACAAAAATAAGCCTATCTATGGTTTATAAAATAAAATTTGAACAAAAATGTTGTAGGCGAGAAAAATGTTTTTTACAAAGTATTTATAACTAATTGATTATCAATTAATTATGAAAAATAAACTTTGTGTTAATTCAGCGAAATTTGTCGGTTTTACGGCAGAGCTTACATAGCAATAGCTGGTAAAATTTCTAATTGTAAGCTAAGTAATTGAAAATCAAGTAATTAATTCAAAACTTGTAAGTTTTATAAGTGCTTGATAATGCTTCAAAGGCGGGCATTGTCAAGCAGGTATCAAATATTTACAGAGTTTTAGAAATTATGAGGCAAAAATAAAAAAATAATCCGCAATGGATATAAACCATTGATTGTCTGAATCATTTTGTTTCAAAATATGATTCCAAGTTTATTTTTTAGAATTATTTTTGCATTGTTAGTTTTGGCAAGCCAAGTTTAATCTTATTTTGACAAGCAATTAAAAATCATCTTTGTATTGATTGTCAAATATTTAGCTAACTTTGGAAGGTGATTAGGTTTTTTTTGGTTTTTTCGCAAAATAAAATCAGGGTTTACTACATGACTAAAAAACAATCGGTAATTGTCTGTGTTGATGACGAAAACATCATTCTGCGCAGTCTTCAGGCAGAGCTACGCAACGCCCTTGAAGCCAATTATAGAGTTGAAATTGCCGAAACCGGCGAAGAAGCTCTCGAAATTATTGAAGAATATCTTGCTGACGAATATCATATTCCGGCTGTGATTTGTGATTACATTATGCCTCAAATGAAAGGCGATGAAGTACTAGCCGAAATTCACAAACTAACCCCCCGAACCCATACCATTATGCTGACCGGGCAAAGCAATCTGGAAGGGGTGACCAATGCTATCAACCAAGCCAATTTGTATCGTTTTATAGCCAAGCCTTGGTCGCCTAGTGATATGGCTATGACAATCCGGCAGGCAATCCGTAGCTATGAACAAGATTTTGAGCTGGAAGCCAAAAATCACCAACTCGCCGAACTCAATGCCAGTCTGGAAGCCAAAGTAGAAACTCGTACCCAAGAACTCAACCAAACTTTGGCTGAAGTACGAGAACAACACAAAATCATTTTGGACAAAAACCGCGAAATTACTTCAAGTATTTACTATGCCAAGCGGATTCAAACGGCGATTTTGCCAACTGAAACTCAATTGCAGACCTGCTTAGGCGAGCATTTTGTGTTTTATAAGCCTCGAGATATTGTAAGTGGTGATTTTTATTGGTGTGAAATTATTGAACCTAAACCCATTTATGAGGAAGATACCGTTACCGGCAATCGGATTTTTCAGGGAGTGCAAAATGAAAAAATTATTGTTGCTGCCGTCGACTGTACCGGACACGGCGTACCGGGGGCATTTATGAGTATGGTGGGCAATGATATGCTCAATAACACCGTGATTCAAAACGGCATTGTATCGCCCGACCAAATTTTGTATCACTTGCACAAAGGGATTCGGGCTTCGTTGCGCCAAAAATCTTCGCAAATTTATGATGGAATGGATATGGCATTATGTGTCATAGACCGCGAGACCCAAACTTTGGAGTTTGCCGGAGCCAAAAACCCGATTATTATTATTCAAGACCAACAAATCAACCAAATCAAAGCCGATAAGTGGGGCGTAGGCGGGCATATCATTGGCACAGAAAGATATTACCAAAAGCATATCATTGACATCTCGAAACCTACCTACGTGTATATGTTTTCGGACGGTTTTCAAGACCAATTTGGTGGTCAGTTTGACCGCAAATTCTTGATTTCCAATCTCAGAAAATTACTATTTGATATTCATTTATTGTCTTTTGAAGAGCAAAAATTCCGTTTGGATAAAATTCTCAACGATTGGCAAGGCGAAGAACGCCAAACTGATGATATTTTGATTATTGGTTTTAAATGTTAATTTTGAATTATCCATCAGAGACAAGTTATGAAAATAATTGACTGATAATCAGGCTTTTGTCAATCATCCCTCAAACACTGTATAAACAACTGCCTGCCCCAAAAACTTGCAAAATTTAGGTGAGTTTAGCAAATTAATCATAAAAAAACGCTAATCTTTAGCAAAATTGCTTAACTTATCCAAAAAATTAGAAAATACATTGAACTAATCAATTAAATATCAGCAAGTATATGTCGTTCAAATCTCTTATTTTTCTACTTATATGCCTGACAATCAAGGCATTGGCGATTGCCCAAACCAACAATGTAGTCTTCGACTACGACAAAACCTCACTCAACGAAAACCAGCCGCTACCCGCCGAAAAACATTTTACGATTACAGGGGCGGCAAGCAGCCAAGTAACTATGGTCGAGATTGCCGTATTTTCGGAAAAAAGCCGTGGCAAACAACCGCCACTTTATCAATCGCTTTGGAAAAGAAGTGCCAACAACCAAAATACCCAGTTTTACTTGCCTATCAATTATAAATTACGGGGCAATGAACAATACGATCTCGAGGTTCGGTATTATCGACAAGCTACCGGCAACGAAATCCAAAATCTTCGCAATGACTTATTTATGGCATTAGAAGCCTACTTGCGCCAGAACTTGGTCTTAGGCAAATCAAAATTGAGTATTCGCAATCCTGCCAACAAAATGCTCAATGACTTGAATACCTTGGTCAAAACTTCGCTATTGTATTATAAAAATCAAGCCGAAATTCCTTTTGCCGGTTTTTCGGATTTGGTCAAAGAAAAATTGCGCATCATTGAGCAACACAGTTTGGGTCCCGCCCAACGCTTATTTGCCGGAAAATCCAAAAAAGAAGCCAATATTTTGCAAAGAGACCAATTTCTCGAGGAACTTAAAGCCTTGATTTTTAAGGAAGTTGCTTATTTAATCAATACGGGAATGAATGTAATCGGCGATAGCAAAGTGGTAGATAATGCCACTACCGAAAAAACCCCCAATTTTTTGACCGTTCATTTGGGGTATAGCGGTACGGCTTTTTATGAAAATGACGAAACATTCTTGTCGGGTCTCAATGCCGGAATCACCATTCCTTGGGGCAAACAAAACCTTGCCAAAGCCTTTTGGCGCAAAAGTGCTTTGGTAGCGGGGGTCTATGTCAATAATTTTAAAGCTGGTGATGAAACCATTAGCGGACCTATCATTGGGCGACCCTTTTATATCGGTTTGGGTTACAAAGTAGTGCCCTTTGTTCGCTTGACCGCCGGAGCTACCTTTTTGGAAACCGGCAAAAATATCAATGGTAATCAAACTTCGCTATTTGGCGACAAAGTGCATCTTAAGCCCTTTGTCGGAGTGGCGATTGATTTTGATTTGTGGTTCAATTTGCGGAAGTAAGTCGGGCAGTATTTCTAAAAATGGCTTGATAAATAGCTCAGTACTTTGCATTTTTGCCATAAGATTGCTACCCGCAAGATTTAATCATTTTCAGCATTTGGACTAATTTGGTAAAAGCTGATTCATTTCTAATTTATTTGTATGGCTACTATTCGCCCTTTTTTGGCTTGGCATTACAACCATTTTTTGACCGAAAGACTTACCGAGCTTACCGCCCCTCTAAGCGAAACGATGCACGACCAACGCCAAGCCATTTTTTATCGTGAGCCTTATCACTATTATCATATTGCTTCGCCGATTGATACCCCACCCTACCACAATGCTCGCCGCCGCGTCGAGAACTGGAAACTTGACAAGGTTATTCTACCCCAAACCGTACCGGCAATTTATGTATATCGCCAAACTTTTCGTTGGAAAGAAGATGATTTGACGCATACTCGCTTGGGGTTTATTGCCTTGGTCAAAGCCGAAAACTACAGCCAAAAAATAATTCTGCCGCACGAAAACACCATTGAAAAAGCCGTAACGCATCGCACGCACTTGCTCGAGGAGACGCAAATGCAAACGATTCCTACGCACGGATTTTATACTGATAAAGATTGTATTTTGGAAAAATATTTACTGCAAAGCATTGGTCAGCCCATCAGCCAAGTAGAAGATAAAAACGGTAATCTCCACGAAATCAGCCGCTTAGAAAATCCTGAAACCATTGCCGAAATCATCAAGGTAATGCAAAACCGCCAAATTTGGATTGCCGATGGGCATCACCGTTACGAAAGCTCGGTGCGTTATCGTGAAGAACAACTGGCGCGCAACCCACAAGCTACCGGCGAAGAAATTTTTAATTATCATTTGATGTGGCTCACCAATACCGAATCCAGCGATTTGGGTATTTTGCCCACCCATCGCCTGGTTCATTCATTGCCCAATTTTTCGGAAAGCGAATTTTTAAATCGCTTGAGCAATTACTTTACTTGGCAAGAGAACGAAACTGAGGCTGACTTGGGCATTGCCCCCTGCGAAAATTTGTGGACGTTTTTGCTGGTATTACCCCAACATACATACCGAATATGCCTCAAACCTGAAGCCTATTCCCAATTTGACAGTTCCTTGCCCGAAGTGATTAAAGGCCTAGATTTGAGCATTTTGCATCATTTTATTTTAGAAAAAACCTTGGGAATTGCCGGTCAAAAACAATTTGAATATTTAGATTTTACGCAATACTATCATCATTGCTACAGCGAAGTTGCGAGTGGCAAAGCCCAATTTGCCATCATCACCCGCAGAATTACCTTGCCCGAAATCGAGAAAGTAATCCAAAACGGCTATACAATGCCTGCCAAAACGACATATTTTTTCCCCAAAGTATTGGGTGGTTTGGTGTTTTCGGAGGCTTAAAATTACCTTTCCTTAAGACTTTAACCAACTTTCAGCTATCCAATTTTCACAAGATTAAAAAATATAAAATCTTGATAATCTTTGACAAATAAGAATTTAGCATAGCCTAAAGGCTGTGTTACAATTTTATAAACACTTGATAATCAGATATTTATCATTAATTACTAAAAAAATAGTAAAAATATTATAAAAATAGTTTGTTTACTATAAATATAGTAGTATATTTGAATTATGAATACGCCAAAAGAACTCAAAGAACTCACCAAAGCCGAAGAAGAAGTAATGCAAGTATTGTGGAACTTGCAAAAGGCTTTTATCAAAGATATGCTACCGCACCTGCCCCCCATCGAAAAAACCGGCAAATCGCCCAGCTACACCACTGTAGCTACGGTGCTTAAAGTGCTGGAAATCAAGGGTTTTGTGTATCACGAAGAGGTAGGGAATGTATATCAGTTTTTGCCCAAAGTGAGCAAAGAGACTTATCAAGAATTTTTGATGAGCAAAGTAATGCGCGGCTACTTCAATGGCTCGCTCAAAAGTTTGGTCTCTTTTTTTGTCAAATCCGAAAAGGTAGATATGCAAGAACTCGACGAGATTATGCGAATGATTGCCGAGAAGAAAAAAAACTAATGTGCTGATGTGCTAATGTGCTAATTAGTTGATGTGCTAATGTGCTAATTAGTTGATGTGCTAATTGCTTTATAATCAATTAGTTACATTTTAAAAATGGTTCTTCACCACTTTTCAGGAATTACCGAAGGCAATTCCTGAAAAGTGGTGAAGAAGCAATCAATTTTTATAAGTAATTGATAATCAATTGCTTACAAAACGGCAAGAGGTTATCTTACAGTCTATAAATATTCATAAAAATAAAAACTCATCACTCTGAACTCATAACTTACTCGGTATGGAAAACTGGCTCAATTTTATCCTGCAAAGCAATTTATTCTTCAGCCTTTTTTATGGCTTTTATTGGCTATTGCTGCGGCGCGAAACGTTTTTTCAATGGAATCGGCGGTATTTATTGGGTTCATTGTTGATTTCTTTGGCGATTCCTTGGTTGCCTACGCCTGATTTTGTGCAAGAAACGAAACTGGTGCAAAATGTGCGCGAACTAAACCCTTTGCCCAGCAATGTGATTACTACGCCTTTGCCTACGGTAGCCCCAACCCGCTATGAATACACTTGGCAAGATTATGTTTGGTGGGTTTATGTTATGGGTGTAATTGCCTTATTATCAAGGTTTTGTCTAAGTTTATTTCTGCTGTTGCGCTTGGCAATTCGACAAGGAATTCGACGGCGCGAGCGGGTGCTGTGGGTGGATTTGCCCAGCAATAATCCGACTTTTTCGTTTTTAGGAATTTTGTTTTGGGGCAACCCAAGCGGGTTAACTATCGAAGAACAAAGCCAAATTTTGCGCCACGAATTGGTGCATATTCGGCAATGGCATAGCTTAGATATAGGCTGTTCAAATAAATAAAAAAATTCCCCCTATTTTTGTGTTAGAAAGCAACAAAAATGGAGGGGGAAAATGTCACAAGGACAGTACGAATGTAGG
>JALONJ010000323.1 GCA_025455045.1 Microscillaceae bacterium
TAACATCAAAATTTGCCATATTTATTGGGTATTTGTTGTGATTTATCCAATATTATGGCTTTTTTTTAATTCTCAAAAAAGTTTTGTCATAGACTCAGAATAAAATCTAAAAAAAACTAAAAAAACCGATTGGTAGTTAGCCAATCGGTTTTTTTGTAAATACCTGATAATCAATTACTTATAAATTAGCTTGCTTTTTAAACAATTATTGAATGAATTTGAAAAATATTTTCCTGCTTTTTTAAAATAAATCAAGATTACTAAATTAAAATAAAAATGCTTAACAAATAAGCACCAAATTTTATGGCAAAAAGCTAATCAAAAAAATATTTTTCTTTTTTTGTTTTGTAAATTGCAAAAAATACTATCTTTGTACTTTACAATAAAAATTAAAAATTACAGTTCAAACAAAATTAAAAAAATGTGTGGGTAAGTGTATGATAAGATGCTTTTGGGCATTAATCCATTTAACTCATTCACTAAAAGGGCTACAACAGCTTGTAAATTTTAGAAGATACTTCATAATTAAATTGTATCCAAAAATAAATTAATTTCTTTCACAAAATAAAAATCAAATTTTAATAATATTCATCATTTAACGCTCAGAAAGGCTATCTAAACTATTAATTATACCCAGCATTTACCAACCAAATTAAATATAAAGACCAGTCATTTAGTTAAAATCTCTTTCTATACAAATATGAGCTTGAACTTCTAGTTGTATGTCATAGTAATTGACTCTTCTTAAAGGAATGGATACAAAATCAATCAATTTTGTAAATATGTAATTCCTTGACTACATATTGCCTTTATTGGACATATTCCAACAATAGCGACTAGTCAGGTATTTGCATAGTATCTAGTGCCTTCATACGTCTGTCCTATGACATACGAGATTGAATTACAAACGCCAATAACCTATTGTACGCTACTATTAGAAATTTAAGCCTATCAATTCAATACAATTTGAATATATTTCAAATTTGTGTACTCCTGTTACTTTATCCCCATTCTCTCCAAAAGAAAGAATGGTAGATATTCAATTAAAAACACCTGTGTGTAACTCTTAATAAACTTTAAGTTAATTACTATTTGATATCGTATAACACAAGTTAGTTCTATTTTATTTAGTACTAACTTATGGAGTGGAATAGTATGGATTATTTCAAATAAAAATCACAACCAATTGATTATCAATTAGTTATGAAAAGTCATAAAATACTCTTACCATTAATTCATAGGATAGCATTAAAAAGATAGAAGTCAGCCTGCTTTACATTATCAATATTCATTATTTGAAGTTTATAAATAATTGATTATCAGCTTTTTATTGAGCTTGAAACAGCTTTTCTAATTGTTTGATAATCCAGTAATTCATCATCTTGTGGCAGGCTATCAATGGTTTACCGTTAATCAAAGCTATTGCTATTCTTTATAATTTTGGCTTATAAACCATTGATAATCAATGGCTTATGTGTTGATTTATTTATTTACTTGCTTGATTCTTTTGTAGGAAGTATTTATGGATAAATGATTGACTTTATGTTTTGTGTAGATGCTTAACTGTCATTATTTTATACATCTTGCTATCATAGAATAAGCTAGTTTAGTAATTGACACATTAAACCACTAAATCACTTTATAAAGCTATCAAAACTTTATTTCACAATCTAAATTGATTATTATTTATGTATCGCACACACAACGAAATATTTTCTCTGGGTAGTTACGCACTATTCAAGTATTTGACAAGCCTATTAATTTTGTGGTGTACCCACTTTTATTGTTTGGCAAATGTAGAAGATGAGAAACTTGGATTTTTGGAAAAAGACAAGTACTTGCTACTTACAAGCAAGTTGTTTGATGAGAATTTAGCCGACTCAATCCGCCCCTATGTGATCGGCATTCACGATGGTAGTCTCAATATGATAACGGAAGGTGTTACTAACCTGCCCTTAAATTTGAATATTTCAACTTCCGCACTTTTTTTGCCTACCTCGGGCTTGGATAACCAAACTGTGAACGAAAATACAGTAAAACTCATTGATACAAATCAAAATTTGGTAATATCGGCACACGTCAATTCTACGGGCGGGGGAGATGCCATTACTTTGGTCCCGCTCAATTTGTTATCGCCCAATACTACCTACAAGTTTGAAATTAGTGAAGGTGTCAAGGATTTAGATGGGCAAGCTATGTTGCCCTTCAGTTTGACTTTTACTACCGGAAATAATACTGGTATCAACTCGAGCAATTTAGATGGAGTAAATTTCTTAAAACAAAACCTTTCCAATACAAATGGTTACAAATATACCAGTTTGGCGATAGGGCCAGATGGCAAACTGTATGGATTAACCATTGACGGCTACATACGCCGTTTTGGTATTAATGCTGACGGTAGTTTGACAGCTCCCGAAAACTTGACCTCATTGCGCAACCATCGGCGCGCTCCACAGGTAACTACCGATAATAAAATTGCTATTGGTTTGGTGTTTGACCCTGCGGCTACTGCCAACAATTTAATTGCTTGGGTTTCTTATTGTGGTAAATATGATTTTGAAACCGGTCCCGATTGGGATGGCAATATTGCTCGCTTAAGTGGTAGTAATTTAGCAAGTGTTGAAGATATTGTGATTAACTTACCTCGGTCTAATCGGACGCATCTTACCAATAGTTTGGTGTTTGGTTCTGACGGAGCTTTATATTTTAATCAAGGTAGCAATACTGCCACAGGTGCGGCAGATGGAGCTTGGGGCAATCGTCCCGAACAACTTTTGTCGGGAGCAGTACTGCGCTTAGATTTGGCAAATTGGTCAGGAGCTTTTCCAATTGATGTCAAAACTGCCGACGGAGGCACATACAACCCCTACAATGCCAATGTACCACTTACACTATATGCTACGGGAGTTAGAAATGCCTATGATTTGGTATGGCATTCCAACAATCAATTATACATACCCACCAATGGATCTGCTGCCGGAGGCAATACACCTACCTCAGACCCTAATCACACAAGCTATATTGCCCCCCACCCTAATGCTCCCGCTTATGTCGGTCCTATTATACCCCGAGTTGCGAGTGTAAATCCCAGCCAGCGCGACTGGTTGTATAGAATAGAAGCTGGCGGGTATTATGGACACCCCAATCCCTTGCGTGCCGAGTATGTTCTCAATCGCGGAGACGAAGATGTTTTGAATGTTGAATATGACAATATACAACCACAAGCCAATTTTAGACCGGCAAGTTTTGATTTTGGCACCAATAAATCACCCAACGGAGCCATAGAATACAAGAGTGATGCCTTTGCCGGAAGGCTCAAAGGCAAACTATTGGTAGTGCGTTACAGTCAAAAAGATGATATTATTGTCTTAGAACCCGGAGGCATCAATCAAGATATTATCAATAGTACTGATGGGTATTTGCTGGGTTTGAGTGGATTATCTGACCCACTCGACTTGGTAGAGAATCCCAACAATGGTGATTTGTACGTTTCGGAATATGGGTCTGACAGAATTACCTTGTTTCGCACGAATTATACTCCGAAATATGCTCAACTTGAAGCTAATCCGAGCTTGTTGAGAGATTTTGTGAGCATCAATGCCCAAAAAACTTATGATATAACCGTAAGAAACACAGGAACTGACACGCTTTCCATTCAAAAAATTAAAATTAACACCACCAATACCAATGATTTTCGTTTGGTCAATCGGGAAGATACTCTAAGTGTACTAAAATTGCAACCCGGCGAAGCCTATGCGCTTCGGTTAGTGTTCAATCCGAAATCATCGGGACTCAAACTTGCTCAGGTTGTTTTGACATTTACGCAAAATAACGTAATCGTAAATAAACAAGTTGAATTTAGCGGAGCGAGTAATAATACTACTGAACCTTCTTTACAACGTATTTTAGATGTGTATAATCTTGGTGTGAAGGTAGGTGATAATGCCCTTGAATCACCAATTATTCACAGTAGTTTGTTTAATAGCCCGATTTTGGGAGATGAGATAACCGCCCAACTTTTCCAAAAAGCTGATACCGGTAAAATAAGCATTGAACCGTTGGCATTGTTTCGCGCAGGTAGCAGCAATCCGATTGTGAGATTGGGCTGGTATTCGCCCCTGACTCCGAACCAACTAAACCAAACAACTATTTTTAATAATATTGCCAATAACAGTGCTACCCTAAATCTGAATTTGGCAAATACTAATCTTAGTTTTGACCCCAATGCTCAACTCTTCGGTTTATACACCAATTGGACGCTGTTTAGCAGTAGAAATCTATTTAGCCAAGATCATTTGAATACTTTTTCACAGGCTATACCGCATCATTATAGGGTTTATCCTTACATTGATTCTCAAAAAAATATCATTCCAAACTGGTATATTGTTGCGGTTGAGGAAACCATAAGCGGCTTTGAATACAATGATTTGGTATTTGTAATCAAAAATGTAAAACCTATCCGAGGCACTAATGAAGCTCCCGAAATTACGATCTTGCCAAAAGGTGCAACCGCCACTCCCAACGTATATAAAAATTTTGTAAGCCTAACTCTGACTGCCAAAGTCCTCAATGAAAGTGGAATTAAAAATTTTAGATATACTTTGAATGGCATTGACACACTCAATTATGTTGAGCCAATTTTGATAAAGCAGGCAGGTGAGTACTCTTTAAGGGCATTTGCTCAGGATAGTTTGGGTTTGGCTTCGCAAAGCGTTTTTAATTTTAGAATTGAGCGCGATACGATAATGACCAAAACTATTGATTTTGAGAACCTTACCAAATTTCCCGACACGAATATTAGTTTTCCGAGCAATAACTTACTCGCATTTATTAAAAATGCCGAAGAATCAGATAGTGCCCCTTACTGGCATAAAACTAATTATTTGAGAATATTTAATCGGGGAACCGATACTTTGACCATCAGTAATCTTATTATTTCAAATAATACAAGATTTGTAATAAATAAAATAAATCAACAAAATTACCAAGCTGGTTTATTACCTATTAAGCTTTTTTCGGGCGATTTTGTAGATCTTGAGGTGGAGTTTATAGAATCAAGCGGAGCAAAAGGTGTACGTAGTGAAACTCTGCGGGTAGTATCTGATGCGCATAATGGTACGAATATGGTGATTAGTTTGAATGGAAGCTTTCAAACGGACTTAACCCACGTAGGAGAACTTACACCTCAACACGTAATTACCACTATGGGTTTTAGCACTTCTATCGGGAATAAAAACTATCCATTATCCACCTATCCCCTGCCCAGCGAAGTGGATAGTGGTGTACACGCCGATTTGATATTATCTTCACATTTTGTGCAGGCTGATTTGAACAAACCGCTTGGGGCAATGATATTGGCTACGCTCAAGCCAAATGAAAGCATTGAAACTAAATTTATTGACAATGCCAATAATACCTTAGGAGGTTTTGTTTTTACCTCTAATAATTTATGGCGTAAATCAATATTTCCCAAAAACCCGAGCCAATCGCAAATTGCCGGTAAAACCGGGCAAATCGGCAACACTCCTTTCAGGGTCAGTGTCAATGGAATTACAACTGCCGGTTCGGGAAGTATCAATCCTAGTACCGGACTGCCCCAAATTTTGGGTATTCGAGTTTACAAAGCCAAAGATGTACAAGGTAATATTATTCCCTTTGCCTATATAGTATTGCCCGATGATATTAATAAGCCTAGTTGCTGTGATTGGAATGATAATATGTTATACGTTACAAACATACGTCCGATAGCCGTACCTTCGGTATTACCTATTCCTATCCAGACATTGGCGACCGGAAATGTAGCAAACTTTTCAATTAATAGTTTTTTTAATAAAGGCTATCCGGGTAATCAGCTTAGCTTTGATGCCAGTCTTGCCAATAATGTGCCTTTGCCGAATTGGTTGTCATTGAATAAACAAAGTGGGTTGTTTTCGGGCAATGTGCCTATTGACGCAAGCGGCGACTTAGTGATTTTCGTAAAAGCTACTGACTTGAATGGTTTGGTCGTAGAGCAAAGTTTTACGGTCCAAATCCAGTCTTCCGCCCCCCCTAAAAATGTTTTGTATGAAGCAGAGAATATTTATGCTGTGGTCAATGAGGTAGGTACTAATTCTATATCAGTCAGTTCGGCTTCTGCCTTGAGTGGTGGAAGAACGGTAAGATTGGTGGATAATGGGGATAGAATTAGACTAAATTTCTCGATACCTGTAAGTGGGTCATATCAACTTAAGGTGCGAGTGAGATCTGGTAGTTCATCTAACCCTATTTCTTTTTGGAATAACTCATATCAATTTAGTTTGAATAATTCGCCTATCACTTTGGTAGGCAATTCGGCAACCTTATCCAATTTAGTTGCCATTTTTGGCGGCTCTCATTTTGGGACAATGGAATCCTCGCCTATCCATTTGGCTATGGGTTCTCATTTCTTAAATGTAAGTTGCACATCTAATTGGGCAGCCGTGGACTTTTTGGAGGTCGTAAGACTTGGAGATACTGATACCACTCCACCTACCCCACCAGTTTTGGCTTTGGTAAGCAAAACGCATAACACAATTAGCCTGAGTTGGTCAGGAGCTAACGACAATCTTGCGGTAACAAACTATGACATATATAATGGTAATGTTTTGGTTCAAAGTACCACCAATAACTCTTTGATTATCAATAGTTTAATACCCAATACCCTTTATGTATTCAAAGTAATAGCCAAGGACGCAGCCGGAAACTCCTCACCCGCCAGCAATGAATTAAGTGTTATAACCGATTCGGCACCTCTGGTGACCACTCGCATCGAGGCTGAAACCAATTTTATCAAACTAATTGATGTTGATGGCGATGTAACTGCCAATAATGGAGGCAATGCTTCCGCATTTAGCAACAATAATGCAGTTCGTTTACCAGATATTGGGGATAAAATTCGAATTAATTTTAATGTACCAGCAAGCGGGCAGTATATCATTCAAGCTCGTGTGCGTTCGGGAAGTGCAAGCAATAGTACTATTTATTGGCCCAACAGTTATATTTTTGAGCTGAACAATTCGGTTATTACCTTGTTAGGCGATAATAGTACGATTTCGGCATCTAGTACGGCTTTTGGTGGTTCTTTTTATGGGATTATGAGAAGCAGTCCGATTAATTTATTGGCAGGTAGCTGCTCTTTGGATATTCAAGCCGTGCTAAGAGGCTGGGGTGTAGTCGATTATATGGAGATAGTGCCAAGCATTGCTGATGTTTCTCCACCTACTGCCCCTACATTGAGCTTGGGTAGTAAAACCCATAATTCAGTCAGTCTTACTTGGGCAGGAGCTACCGACAATGTAGCCGTTACGAGCTATCAA
>JALONJ010000324.1 GCA_025455045.1 Microscillaceae bacterium
TGGTGCAGATGAGACAGTTGCTTATTTTGTATTTAATCGACAGGCTTTAATTGATTTGCACCAAAAATCGCCTGGCGGCATTCGTTTTATATTGGCTCAAAAAAGACAATCTATCACAGATTTGGCAATATCTATGCTTGCTGTAGGTGTTACCTATGTAGGAAGTAGCACAATGAAATATAATGAGGATTGGACAATTCCCTATGTGGAGTGTTTATCTTCCAGTCCCAACAGTAATTTTGCCACTGGTAATGTTATTAGGTTTAATGATAACAAAGATTTGTCAGAGGAACCAAAGCCCCTATTAGTTCAGGAAGCTAAAATATGGATAAAAAATTATGATACAACCAGAATTCCGCAAGGAAGAGAAAGTAGTGGCATTCTTAAACCTTTACGTAGTGTATTTTTTGAAACCACTGATGAAAAATGGTTAGAAAACTATCTTACACAGCCTACAGCCAATTTCAATTATGTGCTTTTACATATCGCTGCTGCATTTGATTCAAATAATAATCCTACAGGCACTCATACATTTATTATATCAGGTGCTACAAGTAAAAATTCTGATAAAGATATTGTGGCTATTTCGGCTATTTCGACTATTACCGAGGCTGGTAATTTTGTCCTTGAGTGGGGTTCGGCTTGCCCCCCTGATTGTGGGCAATGTTGTTAGATCAGCAATAAGTAACAATTAAAAAATAACTTAGGAATTTAATTTTATAAATACTTGATAATCAGGCTTTTAATTTCAGTCAAGCTAATTTATTTTATTTTGACTGAACTAATTACTTAACAAATCATAAAATAAGAATCAATGCAATTACTTTCCAGAATATCATCTTACTTTATTATTTTGCCTACTGTAGTAGGTTGGTATTTATTTAAAAAACTAACAAGTGAATTCAAGTTATTAACACTTAACCTAACAATGCTGACTTTGATAGAGTTGATGATGAAATATTTAGGTTATTATAAGATTAATAATTTATTTATTATCCACATTTTCCTGCCCTTAGAATTTATTTTATATGCTTTTATTTATCAATATAGCTTGAAAAATTGGTTGCCCAAACTACTAATACCATTAGGATGTGTTATTTTTATTTTATTATCAATATTGAATAGTATATTTCTGCAAAAAATTTACACTTTCCCCTCTTATGCCCTTTATCTTGAGTCTATTTTACTAATTTTATTAAGTTTACTTTATTTCTACCAAGTATTTACCGAACTCAAAGTCGAGAAACTATGGGAAGAAGGAATGTTTTGGTTTTCAATTGGTATATTGGTTTACTACTCGGGTACAATGGTAATGTATTTGAGTAGCAATTATTTGCTCAAAATAGCTCCTAAATCCTTTGCGTTTTTTTACTATTTATCTCAATCAACTTGTCATTTGGCAATGTATTCGCTTTTTACAATTGCAATATGGAAAGGACAGAAGAAATAAACCTTATCTTTTTGCTCTTGCTAGGCTCCGGCGGAATGTTGTTGTTGGTACTGGCAATTGTCTTATTTGTATTTATTTATCAACGAAAATTATTAGCCCAAAAAATCAACCTGCAAGCAATGGAAAAAAACTATCAACAAGCCCTGCTTCAATCCAGTATTGATATAATGGAAACCGAGCGGCGGCGCATCGCCCAAGACCTCCACGATGAGATTGGCGCAAGCCTCACCGCCCTCAAAATATATAGCGGGCAAATAGCCCAAACGGCTGATAATCAGACCGATATAATCAAAATCAACCAACAAAGCCGCACTCTGATTGAAAAAACCATTCAAAATGTACGGAGCATTACCCGCGATTTGCTACCAGCTACGCTTGAGCATTTTGGGCTGGAGATAGCCATTCAAGAAACCATCGAGCAGCTCAATCACCAAGCTACTACTCAAGTGATTTTTAGCAATCAAATACCTAAAGAACAAAGATTGGCGGCTACCATCGAGCTGGCTATCTATCGCATTGCCCGCGAACTGCTCAACAATACTTATCGCTACGCCCAAGCCAACCGTATTACGCTGGAAATCAATCACTTAGCCGAATCACAAGAAATACGGGTATTTTACCAAGACAATGGCAAAGGCTTTGATTTTCAAGGGTTTGGCAATCCAAAAACCAAAACCGGCATTGGCTTGCGCAGCATAGAGGCGCGCGTCAATGCCCTCAATGGTAAGATAGACTTGCAAAGCCAAATAGATAAAGGCATCACCGTAGAAATATTTGTTCCCGCTATTTTTTTGAACTCATCGTTCACAACTCTGAACGCATAACTCCCTAAAACATTATGATAAAAATAGCCATTGCCGACGACCACAAAGTAGTGCGCGAAGGCATTTGTAGTGTAATTCGTCATTTCAAACCTGAATCTTCGGCGGAAGAATCAATGGAAATTATCATTGAAGCCAACAATGGGCAAGAGTTGGTCGATAAAATCACACCGAGTTATTTGCCCGATATAGTGCTGATGGATTTGAAAATGCCGATTTTGAATGGCTTGGAAGCCACCAAAGTCTTGCTAAAAAAATTTCCCTTGCTCAAAATCATTATGCTCACTATGCACGACGAAAACCAATTTATTTTGGAATCGCTCGAGCTGGGCGCAAAATCTTACCTGCTCAAAGATGTCGAACCCAATGAACTCAAAGCTGCCATCTTAGCCGTCCACCAAAAAGGCTTTTATTTCAACGAAACCATTACTTTGGCAATGACCGCCAAAATAGCCCAAGTCGGCAAGCCCAAAATCAAATTTGACGAAGAACTCAGCGAGCGCGAGCTGGAGGTAGCCCAGTGGCTAGGCAGGGGCTTGACCAACAAAGAAATCAGCGATAAAATGTTTATTGCCGAAGCCACCGTCAAAGGGCATTGTGAAAATATCCGCCAAAAAATGGGGGTGCGCAACCGCGTAGAGATTGTCATTGGCTTGATACAAAAAGGGCTGATAAAACTTATCCAATGACTGATACCCAATCAAAAGTGGTTTTTTTGATTGAAGTGGCTTCATTCAACTTTTGCCACAAATACACTAAGGCACAATTGATTGTTAATCAACATTTTGCGTCTTAGGATCTTTGTGTAAAAACATATTTTGTATAGTAGTATTACATTAGGCTTATATTTTTATAACTTGCTTATAATCAATTAGTTATATATTAAAACATTTAACTTTTAAGCAAAATCCAAAAATATGCTGTATCTTTGAGTATAAAAATATACATTAATTCTAGCCTCTCAAATCCATCAAACTCTCCTTCGGGGGTGGGAGGTTGTCAAACTCACAACTTTACATTGAATATCGTAATTATAAAATACAATGCCGGCAACACCCAATCTGTGATTTATGCTTTGGAAAGATTGGGCATTGAACCGCTCGTAACCGATGATTTTGAGCAAATTCGTGCCGCCGACAAAATTATATTTCCCGGGCAGGGCGAGGCTTCTACCACGATGAACTACCTGCGCCGGGTAGGTCTAGACCGCCTGATACCGCAATTGCAACAACCTTTTTTGGGAATTTGTATCGGAATGCAATTGATGTGTAGCCATTCCGAAGAAAACGACACACCTTGTTTGGGGATTTTTCCCGAAAAAGTCCGCTTGTTTCCGCGCGAAGCCGGTTACAAAATACCACATATGGGTTGGAACACCGTGAGCCAACTCCAAAGCCCGCTTTGGGCAGATATTCCCGAAAACAGTTATATGTATTTTGTGCATAGCTACTATGTCGAAGCCAGCGTACACAGCGTAGCCAATTGTGAATACATCTTGCCTTTTACGGCAAGTATGCACCGCGACAACTTTTATGCGGCACAGTTTCACCCCGAAAAAAGCGAAAAAATGGGAGCTAGATTATTGGAAAACTTTTTGAAGATTTGAAGCAAAAGAAGGTATAAATCATTAAGCCATCTTCTTAAAAAACGAGAATTGTTCAAAAAAATCAATTAAAAATATTGCTCAGTTCCAACTCAAAACCCGCCAAAACTTGTGATTGGATTTTGCCATCTTTACCGGCTTCCGAGAAAGTAACATAGTTTTTTTGTCCATTTTCATCAGTTTGGAGCGTTTCAATTTTGATTTTTTTCTTTTTCGGATATACTTCCCAGTATTCCTCTACCCCAAAATCAGCATAAAGGCGTTTTTTGCTTTCCCGAAGTTTTTTGTAATTGGCTTTGGAGATGACTTCTACCACCAAATCAGGCGCACCCTCGATGGCTTTGTCATTCATAATCAATTCAATTTTAGGCATCAAGACTACCAAAACATCTGGCTCGACTACGTTATCTTCATTCAGTTTAACATTAACTGGCGGGGAATACACCTTACCTAATTTGTTAGATTTTACAAAAACATTGATAAAAGTAGCAATATTTAAGGCTATTTCTTGGTGAGTTAGGGTAGGTTTGGGCATAACATAAATTTTATTGTGAATAATTTCAATTCTAATTTTCAAATCAATCGGAAAAATGCGCTCATCTTGCAAATCCTCAAAAGTCCATTTTTTACGCGCCGGAAATTGAGCTATAATCGCCTGAATATCAGCCACTTCGTAAGTAGGTTTGTAAGGGTACAAAGCTCCGACAGGCGGGCTGTAAACGGCTTCGTCTTCGGCTATTTCCGTAGAATTGTTATCAGGAATCGAGATTTCTTGCTTGAGCAGTTTTTGAATTTGCTCGGCAATCCAAACCTGCTCGGCTTCGCTGAGTTGCTGGATTTGGTCTATGAGTTCGTCTATTAACATAAATGAAGTTATTTTATCTAAATAGTTGATTATCTAAGTATTAATAAATATTGTAACACAGCCTTTAGGCTGTGGGAGGCACAGCCTAAAGGCTGTGTTATATGCTTATTTGTCAAAAGTCAAAGATATTCAATAATTTACAAATATAATTGAATTATATAATGCCAAACGCCCAAAATTTCTTTCAAATCGGTATAAACTTTATTATCCAGATAAAAAATATCATTTTCAAAACGGATAAATTGCCATTCGATGCCATCGGTAGCACAACCATATAAGACGGGAATATTCTTGCCTTCCATTTCATTAAACAATTTTGCCCCATAAAGTTGAGCGGCACATTGGGCAATTCCCCACTCCATATCTTCATCTTTAGATTCGGCAAGCGAAATAATTGGGGCATCCATAAAAGACTGTGGCGGATGGAGGGCAAAGAAAAAATCACATTCGCCAGACAAGTCATCTTCAGGTTTTACGTTCAAATCTTCTCCCGAAAAAAAAGTAATCTTATCCGTATAATGTTTGCTTACTTCCATCAAAATAGGCGAAATAACTCGCTCTGCCTTCGTTTTTTCATTCATCAAAGGAAATAATTTGGCTAATTCGAGGGTTTCCAAAAGCCAGTTACTAGGTTCGACAAGCGGTTTGGGGGTATCAAATAATTGAATCCATTTAGTTCCTAGCTTAAATTTTTTGACTACGGTTCTTATCTTTTTAAAATTGCTATAGCCCATACTATTGTCGTTTGGTTTGCCCAAATATACAAAAATCCCTGCGCGAAATAAACCTGATTGCCGGTATATTTTGGCTAAATGCCTCGAGTGGTTAAAAGGTTTATTAAGTTAAGGTGAATATTTTGAAATATATTAAAAAAGTACAAAAAATTAAAGTTTTAAAAAATAATCCAAAATCTCTCCAAGCTGTCATCCTGCGTGGAACTTTGTTATATTGTTACTTCTTAAAATTTTTCTGTAATTAATTGAAAATCAACAAATTATAAATTCTCCCTCTTTCGGATGGGGCTAGGGAGAGGCTGAAAAAAGCCCACAAAGTTCCACGCAGGATGACGTAGTTGTCTTATTTTTATTGGTTCAATTTTCTAATTAACTAATTGGTAATCAGTATTTTATGTATTTTTACAAAAATTACATTAAATATTTACTATATTAAAATAATACAATTTTATTTTTGAAGTAATTTATAATTTATCGAAAAAGTGCATTTTTTTTATTATAATCAACTGATTATCCTCCAAAGGCGGACACGAACAATTAGTTATAAAAACATTCACATTAAAACAAAAAAGAATTGCCTAGGGCAATTCTTTAAAAATCAAATCTTTGACAAATTTAGCCATCGGCTTAGTTCATTTTAATCTCGCGCAATTCGTCCTCAAGGCGGGCAAAGGCTTTGCGAAGGTCGGCAACCGAATTGCCGTCTTCGGGAAAATCTTTGCTCACATACGCCGAAAACCGCCAAATTTCGAGTACATCTTCGGCAAAAACTTCATAAGGGCTATAGGCTATGTTGTTGGATTTGAGCATCAAAGTACCTCGCTCGGCGATACGATTATAGACTTTTTTCAAGACTACGCCTTCGTTTTTCGAGACCACCACGCACACCGTTCCATCTTTGATGGCATTCCAGTTATCGGCATATTCGCCAATCACTACCGAGCCGGGCAAAAGTGGGAGCATCGAGTCGCCGCTTATTTCAAAAGCCCGATACGTGCGTCCTTTGGAAAGAAAAGGCAATTGGTATTTGGGCAATTCGCGCAAATAATCGGCATCGGCATAGCCAATGGTGTATCAGGCGGCGGCTTTGGCAGGTACCAGCTCTATATTCTCGTTGTTTTCTTTATCCACTGTGATAGTAAGAATCCGCAAGTTTTGGCTTGAGCTATATTTTTTGATTTCTTTGGGGTTTTCGATGTTGCCCTCACCCATTGCCGAGAGGTCGACATTGAGCAATTGGTCCAAAGAAATGTTAAAATATTGAGCTATTTTGTTCATTACCACCAACTTGGGTTCGGCACGACCATCTTCATACGAAGATATAGCACTACGAGTAACGCCCAAATCATTGGCTAGGGCTTCTTGGCTTTGGCGTTTGTTTTGTTCGCGGAGAAACTTTAGGTTTTTACTCAAATACATAACAAAAATATTTATTTGTTTATTATCTTGTCAATTTAATTTTTTTATGCGTATATTTGCTAACAAAGTTAGCATTTAATTTCAATTAAGCAAGCATTAAGGTTAAAAAATTGATTATTTAATTGCTATTGCAGATTTTTTGAAAAATAATTGCTAAAAATAAATTATCAGACAAGGGACTAATACTAAATATTATGGCAATCTCACCCCAACAAACGCGCAAACGCGCCACCAAACCGGCGGCTGAACCTAGCCCTGCCAATCCCCTGCGTACCAGTGGCAAGGGCAAAGCTCCGGGTATGCACGAAGTATTTACCTCTACGGCGATGAAATTGGTTGTTTTGCTCCTTATTATGCTTTTTAATGTGGTAGTTTTGAAAAACAGTTTTCTGTTGGCGGCACCGGCGCAGGGTTTTTCGGGCAACTTACAAATTGATGCGATTTTGTATGGTGTGGCTTTGTCGGTGATGATGGTCATTATCTTGTTTCACGAAGAAAACTGGGACAATGTGTGGTGTCCGGGAGCTATAGCTTTGTATCTCAATACTTTGATTCTGATACTCTATACTCGTTGGTTTGAGTTTTTTTTGGGCGTGTGGATGACCAAATGGCTGTTGAGTGGGCTGTTGATTTTTTTGCCGGTGATGGGCTTATTTATTATGGTGGTGATGCTCAAAAAATAAAATTGTTTAGGAATTGCGATAGTTTCTAGTTTCGGGTTTCTAGTTTCTAGCTCCGAGTTTCTAGTTTCTAGTTCCGAGTTTCTAGTTTCTAGTTCCGAGTTTCTAGTTTCTAGTTCCGAGTTTCTAGTTTCTAGTTCCGAGTTATTTACTAAGTATCTGATAATCAGCTATTTACATAAAATATTTGAATTGTTGCAGCAATTCTCACTGTAAAATAACTGAACAAAAGTTTGATATTTTAACTTTTACATTTATAAAAATAATAAAAGTATAAGCAATTGATAATCAGCATTTTAACTGTATTTTTTCATTAAATTGCCCTTAGCGAAACCCTAGAATTTTTGGAACGAAAGCCGCAAAAAT
>JALONJ010000325.1 GCA_025455045.1 Microscillaceae bacterium
CCAATTGGGCGTTTTTCCAAATTAAAATTGGTCATTTTTAGTTATTTTTTGCTTTTCTGGGTTGAAACATCTTTAAAATCGGATTTTACCCTATTTAATTGGATTGGCTATTTCAATTAAGAAGTTAAAATGCTTGAACTCGAGCAAATTCGCTCTGAAAAAGCAGAAATTCTTAAGAAAACACCCAATTTTATATTGAATTACAATACCAAATTGCTCATTTTAGTAAGGAAATTGTATCGTAAATAACTCATAATCAATTACTTATGTAAATTAAAAAAGTTTTACAGAGTTTTCAATATTTTAATATAATAAATATTTTAAATGATTTTTGCAAAAATATATAAAATACTGATAATCAATTAGTTAATACTATAAATGCTTTGCCAGAAAAATTATATTGATTTGGGTGCAATTTCCGGCTGTTGTAAACAGAGTCTTGCTTGCGTTCCCTACCTAGCGAGTGGTTTGCAAACCACTCGCTAGGTAGGGAACGCAAGTGGGGTATCTTTCGTCTTTAGCGGATTTCATCCGTTGCGTAAATTATAACTCATTCATTATCAAGTATTTACTAAAATATTCACATTAATTAAATTGTATTCATTCCCCCAAATTATTGTATGAAGCCCTCTATTCAACTCAATTGCCCAATGCCCAAACTCGATTTCGAGTACATTACCCTAGCGCACGGCAGTGGAGGTTTGCTCACCCAACGCTTGCTCAACTCGGGGGTATTTGATTTGCTCAACAACGATTATTTAAGCGAACAACACGATGGGGCGATTTTTACGGCTTCGGGCAAAATGGCATTTAGCACCGATAGCTACGTGATTTCGCCCATATTTTTTCCCGGGGGCAATATTGGTGAACTAGCCATCAATGGCACAGTCAACGATTTGGCAATGTGTGGGGCGATTCCGCAATATTTATCTTTGAGTTTCATCATTGAAGAAGGCTTGGCAATGACCGATTTTTGGGAAATTTTGGTCAGTATCCAACACGCCGCTCGCCAAGCCGGAGTGCAAATTGTAACCGGCGATACCAAAGTGGTAGAAAAAGGCAAGGGCGACCATATTTTTATCAATACCAGTGGAGTAGGTACGGTGCATCCGCAAGCCGATATTCGCGCCTCGCGTATTCAAGCCGGCGATAAAATTATTCTCAGTGGTGAATTGGCAAATCACGGCATTGCGATTATGTCTTTGCGCCAAGGTTTGACTTTCGAAACCGATATTTTGAGCGATACCACCCATCTAAATCATACAATTCGAGGCTTATTAGACAACTTTGGTACAGCGATTCACTTCTTACGCGACCCTACGCGGGGTGGTTTGGCTACAGTGTTGAATGAGATAGCCCAACAAACTCATTTAGGAGTGTTGCTTTCGCAAAAAGCCCTGCCCATCGCCGAGCAAGTAGCCGGCGCGTGTGAAATGTTGGGGCTAGACCCACTTTATGTGGCTAATGAAGGAATTTTTGTCGCAATTGTTACACCTGACATTGCCGAAGATGCCCTCCAAATGCTTCGCCAAAGCGAACAAGGCAAAAACGCCGCAATCATTGGCGAAATAAGCTCCGAGCCAAGTGGCAAAGTTTTGCTCAATAGTATCATTGGGGGCAAGCGTATTGTGCAAATGCCGATTGGCGAACAATTGCCCCGAATTTGCTAGTCATCTTGCTTACAGTAATGAATAATGAATAGTGAATAATGAATTTAACATTCAATGTTCACTCCGATAATATGTTCCGATAATATGTGTAAAGTAAGAACCTCAAAACCCAAGTAGTTTTAAAATGATTTGCTGATGATAGAATCGCCGTTCTGAGAAGAAAATCCTAAAATGTACTCGCTAATGCGCGCAAAATAGTATAATTTTGTCGGAGTTGTAAAATTTTTGTATCAATACACTTTCTTAAGAATTAGGAATTAATAATTAGGAATTGTATAATTGATTGATTATCAGCTAGTTACATTCTTTTTGAAGAACCCTGCAAAAGATATAATTAATTGATTTTCAATTAGTTCAATACTTCGGACATTTTTTATAAGTACTTGACTGTGTCTGCCTCTGGCTGATTATCAGTTAGTTATGCTATTTCAAATATTTTTTGTAACTAGCTGACCGCGTCCGCCTTTGGAGGAACTTGTCCGCCTCTGGCGGATTATCAAGCACTTAGCAAATAACTAGAAACCAGAAACTGTCCAAACTATTGTTAGTTACATCTCAAAATATTACTTTCTTCTGTATCAAGGATTAAAAAAAATGAATTTATTTACGATTAGTTTAAATTATATACGGCGGCGTTGGCTTACCACCTTACTCAATATAATTTTATTGGCATTTGGCGTGGGTATTATGGTTTTTTTACTCTTGGTTCAACACCAATTTCAAGAGAAATTTACCAACAATGTCAAAGGAATCAAAATGGTGATTGGGGCAAAAGGCAGTCCTTTGCAATTGATTTTGTGCAATATTTATCATATAGATGTGCCAACCGGCAATATTCCTTTGGCTGATGCCGAACAAATCAGCCAAATGCGCCGCTTTGTCAAAAAAGCCATTCCTTTGGCTTTGGGCGACAGTTATAAAAATTTTCGAATTGTAGGTACAAATCACGACTACCCCCAACATTACAAAGCCCAAATCGCCCAAGGTACTTTGTGGGCAAAAAACCTTGAAGTAACCATCGGTGCCGAAGTTGCCCGTAAGCTAAATCTCAAAGTAGGGAGTAAGTTTGCCGGAGCGCACGGTTTGGAAGACAGCGATATGCACCACGAGGGGCATTTGTACCAAGTGGTGGGGATTCTGCAAGCCAACAACTCGGTGTTAGACCGCCTTATTTTGACCAATGTTGAAAGTGTATGGGCGGTTCACGATACCCACAGCAACAATATAAGCGACTCAACCGCCGAAACTCCACCCAAAGAGATTACGGCTTTGTTGATTACCCAATACACCAACCCCATAGCCGCCATCAATTTGCCCCGTATAGTCAATCAAATCGGTACTTTGCAAGCCGCTCAACCGGCGATTGAGATTAATCGTTTGTTTGAATTATTGGGTTTTAGTGCCAATGTATTACAAATATTTGCCTATGTAATTATGGGGATTTCGGCACTCAGTATTTTTATTGCCTTGTTCAATGCCTTGCGGGAGCGACAGTATGATTTGGCGATTATGCGGGCATTGGGGGCTTCGCGTTTCAAATTATTTAGTCAAATTATTTTGGAAGGTTTTTTATTGGCAATGTGGGGAGCTTTGGTGGGTTTTGCGCTCGGACACGCCGGCGTAGCTTGGATAGCTACTTGGGAAGATGTAGCCGACAAAATTCAACTCACCGGCGGGCTTTGGTTAGCCGAAGAAACCACTATTTTGGCGTTGGTGCTAGGTTTGGGCTTGTTTTCGGCTTTGCTTCCGGCGTTTCAAAGTTATCGGGTAGATATTGCCGAAACTTTGGCACAGTAGGTTTTTGATTTAGTAAATAATTGATAATCAAGTCTATAATAAAATTGTAACCCAGCCTTTGGGCTGTGCCTCTATTGCAAAGTTGATTGTTCCGCGCCGTTGCTTGTGTCCTCACAGGCAACTATCTCGACTTTTGAAAGCCCCAATTAGCCATTTTAAAAGCTGATTTTACCACAAAGTTCACCAAGAAATACCCACAAAGGCGCACAAAGCAAATGGATTAGCGTTCTTTGTGCAAACTTAGTGGACTTTGTGGTAACAATAGTTCGGATAGTTTCTGGTTTCTAAGTCCCCTGATCCGTCAGAGGCGGAGGTTCTGTTCCGATTTTTTTGTTAAGTGTTTGATAATCAATTGGTTACAATAAATATTTGAAATAGCATAATTAGCTGACCGTGTCCGCCTTTGGAGGATAATCAATTACTTATAAAAACTGTCAGAAGTATTGTGGTAAAAGAAATGTATGATAAATAACTGAAAATCCATCAGAGGCTGACGTATTCAATGAATTACAATACTTCTCCTTAGTTGTCAGAAATTAATAATTTTTTAATTCTAATCCATCAAAGTAAGGTAAAATTTTTGCTTGCAATGATAGCATTAAATAACGCTGATTTTGCCCAAAATGCCCCACCGAATTATTAGAAAGCTCAATTATTGGCTCAAAGCCGATAACATCAAAGCAAAACTACTTTTTGCTTTGTTGCTATTGGCAATTGCGGTCATTTTGATTAGTGTGAGTCTTGTGTGGTATGACTACAATGAAAACCGGCTCAAAAATTTGCAAGCTCAAATCACCGATTTGCAATTGCGGATTCAGCAAACCAGCCTGCGTGAAAAAGACTTTTTTTTGTTTGAGACCATCAATCCTACCTTTTACCAACTGGGCAAAAGCCGCTATTTGGATAGCTTGAGGCTTGATTTTGAAGCCATTAGAAAAAAATTGAAAAAATTGCAAGAAGCCCCCGAACTCAAAAGCGAAACCTTATCTGAGCATAGTCAAACTGTATTGAGTCAAATGACTGCCTTTGAGTATTCGTTTGATCAAATTGTCAATTTGCTCAAAATTCGCGGTTTCAAAGACTTTGGGCTTGAGGGCGATATGCGCGATTTTATTCATTTGGTAGAAGATATTGCTCCGCCCGAACTGCTCAAAAATGTATTACAAATTCGCCGCTACGAAAAAGATTATCTATTGCGCAAAGAGTTGAAATATATTGATTTGGTCAATGAAGCCGTCCGTAATACCAAAATCCAAGCGCAACAAATCATCAAACAACCCGAAAATTTGAATAAATTTGTCCGTTTGTTGGACTTGTATTGGCAAACTCTTAAGGCTTTGGTACAAAAAGAAAACGAGATAGGCACGCCCGCCCATACGGGCATCAAAAAACAGCTTGATGAGCAAATTGCCAATATCAATCGGAGTATTCAATACATTCGCTTGATAATCGACCGCCGGACCGATGCCATTCAACAAAATCTGCGTTGGGGGCTGATTTTTCTTCTAGTAATCGTTTTGGGTTTGCTGGGTTTTGCTTCGTTTTTTGTGCATCAGACTTTGGGGCGACCCATCCGCGACCTTTCCCAAGCTATTTATCAAGTAGTTGCCAATAGTTTGGAAGGTTATATTGCCATTCCACACCTCAAAAAACGCGATGAAATCGGGCAATTGGCGCGTGATTTTAATTTTATGTTGCAAAGCCTCAAAATTCGCCACGAAGAAATCAAAAGCCAACACGAAGAAATTAGCGCGCAACGCGATTTGCTGGAAGAACAAAATCACCAGATTATGGATACCCAGCAACGCCTAGAAGAAACCAATGAGGAATTGATGGCTCTCAACCATAATTTGGAAAACATAGTCCAAGAACGCACCCAAAAACTGGCAAAAATCAATGAAGAACTCGATTTGTTCATTTATCGGGCTTCGCACGACCTCAAAGGACCCATTTGCCGTTTGCTGGGTTTGACTCAATTGGGACTTTTGGAAACTGAAGAATTGATAGCTCAACAATACTTAGCCAAAATTGAACAAAATGTGCAAGATATGGATAGCTTGCTAGACAAACTAATGATGATAAATGTAATCAATCAAGAGGTAAGACGCTATCGCAAAATTACGTTTCAAGAAATATGGGCAGATACCGAAAATTCCTTAGCCAAACTGATTGCCAAAAGCCAAATAAACCTCGAAGTAGATTTTGATTATCAAGCATTTTTTTATTCCGACCGGCAATTGATGCTTTTGATAGTGCAAAACTTGGTCGAGAACGCCATTGTTTTTCGCCACCCGCTACGGCAAAGCGAAGCCCGAGTAAAAATTAGTGCTATCAACGAAAGCAACCAATTTTCATTACAAGTCGAAGACAATGGAGTAGGCATTGCTCCTAGGATTCAAACCAAAATTTTTAATATGTTTTATCGTGGCTCCGAACTTTCGCAAGGCAATGGGCTGGGTTTGTATATTTTTAAAAAAGCTCTGGAAGAATTGGAAGGCACCTTTGACCTCCAAAGTCAAGAAAATGAATACACACGCTTTGTGGTCAAAATTCCTTTTCGCAACAAAAAAAAGAAAGTTTTTGAATATTCTCGATAGAGCAATCAGCAATATGTTGTATTTATTTTGTAATACGTTGATTATCAGGTATTTATGGATTTTTCTAATTTCATCTAATTGTTTGGTTTTCAAGCCCTTAGCTCCTAGCCAAAAACTCCACGAGCTATTGAATAAATCCATTTTTGATTATTCAGTGAGCCAGCTTAGGCAATAAAGTTGGGAGATTTGCGCAAAAGTACTAACTTTGCCACCCAATAATAGGACTTAACTTGAAAATGCAAACAAAAGAAGAAGAAAACTGGACACAGATTATCACCCCCCAAAAAAGCTGGTTTAACCTCAATCTACAAGAGCTATGGCAATACCGCGATTTAATCGGCTTGTTCGTACGGCGCGATTTTGTGTCCATTTACAAACAAACTATCCTTGGCCCACTCTGGCATATTATTCAGCCTTTGTTTACCACTTTTGTTTTTTATTTCATTTTCAATCGGGTTGCCAATTTGCCTACTGATGGTATTCCGCCGATTTTATTTTATTTGAGTGGGGTGATTGTTTGGACTTATTTTGCCGAATGTTTGAACAAAACTTCTACCACATTTATCGATAATTCCGCCATATTTGGCAAAGTATATTTCCCGCGTCTTACTGTGCCGGTATCAAAAGTAATTGTAGGTTTATTGACATTTGGGGTGCAATTGGGTATTTTTACCATATTTTATTTGTATTATTTATTTCAAGGCAAGGTAGGGTTGCCCAATATGTATGTTTTGGTCATTCCTTACTTGTTGATTTTGATGGCTTTATTGGGCTTGGGTTTAGGCATTATAGTCTCGTCAATGACTATCAAATACCGCGATTTAAGGTTTCTAGTAACTTTTGGGGTACAACTGGCAATGTATGCTACGCCGGTGATTTACCCTTTATCAGCTATCCGAAACGAGACAATTCGCTATTATTTATCCCTCAATCCGGTAGCTCCTTTGGTAGAGGGTTTTCGCTTTGCCGTAATTGGCAAGGGTAGTTTTGACTTAAACTTTTTGGCTTACAGCACCGGGATTACCATTTTGATTTTTTTGTTTGGGGTGGCTTTATTTCACCGCGTTGAGAAAACTTTTATGGATACTGTATAGAAATTGATAAAAATGAAAAATCCTCTAGCTTTTTGCAAAATTTTTATGTAACTATTTGATTATCAAGTATTTAGTAAGCAATTTAGAACTAGCAAATGCCCGAGCAATTGCTAAAAAATAGCCACAAATACCTGATTATCAATTGATTAAAAGCAATAGGGCAGGGGAGTTATCTCGTATGTTGCTTGCGATAAAAATATTCAATTTATTATATTAAAATAACGTGAATATTTTGAAACATATTAAAAAAGTACAAAAAATTAAATTTTTAAAAAGACAATCCAAAATCTCCCCAAGCCGTCATCCTGCGTGGAACTTTGTTAAATTGTTACCTCTTAGGATTTTTCTGTAATAAATTGAATATC
>JALONJ010000018.1 GCA_025455045.1 Microscillaceae bacterium
CGATTATTTTATAACTACCTGATTATCAGGGTTTTATAATTTAATAAAAGTTTTATAACTCATTGATAATCAGGCACTTATCCATAGTGGGAATTGCTGGCGATAATATGCGTCTTTAATGTATCTAATTGATAATCAATGAGTTAGGTGTGCCAAAGTGGAAATTGCTGAGGAATTGCTGCTACCTTTGGCATTTTTGTCAACGTGTTTGGGTGCATTTCAAATTTACGCATTTCTTTTGCCTCACCCTGCCCTCTCCGAAGGAGAGGGTAATAGGTGGTAAATTTGAAATGCACCCACGTGTTTCCACCTTTGGTGAATTAACCCATTATTTACTTATTTATTTTTTTGCGAAAACCCGCGAGTATAGTTTTACCTCTTGGCTCCACAAATTTGCCCAATCCATTTATACAAGGCAATCTAGCCCCCCAACAACCCGTCGGGCTGCCACCAATATCTACTTCCACCGGAATTTGAAACGCTATTTCACCCAATAATACACTTTTGGTAACAGGAATAGGATAATTGGGTGGAACAAACAAATAATTAGCGATTAATGCAGATTTATCTTCAATATTGAAGATGTTTTTGATTTGACACACGATAAACAAAGCCAAAACAAGGAAAATAACAGATTTGCCAAATTTTGTATAAGCAAGTTTAAAAACAAAACTCCAAGCTAAAGTACTAAACAACATTACTAAACCAAAGGCTATTCTCATACCACCAAACTTCCAGCTTGGCAATAAAAACAACCACCAAAGTATTCCTCCCAATAACAAAACTATAAATAGTTTTTTTTCAAAGTGAAAATTTATTATTTTTTGCTAAGCCAAAATAACAACCAATAAATAGATGAAACCTGCTAAAATTATAAAAACTGCTAAAATAAAATCATATAAATTTCGGTTATTAACAAAATTAGTAATCCACTCGCCAAAACTCAATCTTTGATGACTTATCACTACTTGGTTTTGTTCATTCAAAATGTATTTTTCGTGATGAGTAATACCGGTCAAATAGGGTTCTATTACATATTCGTAACCAACCATACCCGATAAGCGCGTTTCTTTGGGTACTTTCCAATCAAAATCGAAGATATCTATTATATTAATCGGGTATAACACATAACCAGATGTAATCACATTGCGAGTCAAATAAGGCATAACGATTAAAAAAGCCAAGGCAATGAGCTTGAATAGTCTTGATTTTTGTAATTCATAGGCGGTCTTGAATATGTAAATAACCGGCACAATTAATATCCAAATTGCCGATATTTTGATTGTGAAAGCAAAGCAACTGAGTCCTATTAAAACATATATTTTTAAATTGTTTTCCGAATTATCATAAAATTGGTTCAAAAGTTCCAACATTACTATCCAAGTGAGCATTCCGGCAGCAAAATCGGCAGAAGTGAGCGCAATGAAAGGACGAAAAAAGAAGTAACTAAAAGCAATAAAGATAGCTTTTGTAAAATTTAAAATTATCTGTTTTTGTTGCAACAATCCTTCAATACCCTCAATAGCGTATAAAATGAGCAAAACATATAAATAACCATTCAAATCATTAAAATTTTGCCAGCCCAAGAACGAAAAACTGAAAAAAGCCGTTAGAATGTGCCAATTAGAATTGTATGCCAGAGCCGTCGATAAATTGCCCAAACCAAGAATGGCTGGATACTCGCTCATCCATTTGATTGTAGTAATGTAATAAAAACCTTCATCTAATCCGTATGAAGTAGGAACAGATTGCAAAACTGCAAAAACAAAACTAATACCTAAAATAAACCACGAGTAATAACTGATTTTTGAAAAATAGTTTTTGCTGTAATCAAAAATAGCTTGATAATTGAAAAAATATATCCCCAAAACCAAAACGAAGATAAATATATGTACCCATTCGCCAATGCGCACCCAAAATGAGAAAATTGTGCAAATTCCTGCCAAAATTGCCAAGCCTAATAAAATAAGAATAGGCAACGAAACCAAAGATGTAGGTGGTTTAATTGTATTGCCTAGCATCTTTTGTAACCCAAAGCCCAGTCCCAAGCCAATAAAAGTGATATAAGCCCAAATGACAATAATGAAAATCATTTTTTTGGTGTTCTAAAATCTTATTTTTTGCGAATATGTTGAAGTATATTAAAAAGTACAAACATTGAGTACCTGTTAAAGCTCAATTTGTTTTAAAATCCCAAAGGTTTACTAGCTTAAATACTTGATAACCAACAGTTTATACCCCTAAGATTTGGATAAAATAAATATTGAACTGGTGATATTCGGGTACTTACATCTTAAAACAGTAATGCAAACTGCTAATAAACAAAAGCCCAATTGTTCGTAAGCGAACAAAAATGTAATGTTATCGGACAATTTCAGTTCAAATATTTTAGTTTTTTAGTATATAAATGATTGATTATCAGTTTGTTAGCTCAAAAACATTTTTCGGGTATCGGTTTTGCATTTGTTTACACAACTGAAAAACTTAACTCCAGAACAATGATTGAATTAAAAAATGTCGAAAAATACCATAAAACCGGTTTTAACAAGACCTATGTTTTAAAAAATATTAACCTCACCATCAAACAAGGGGAATTTGTTACTATTATGGGACCTAGCGGGGTGGGCAAATCAACCCTGCTCAACATTGTGGGCTTGCTCGAGCCGCCTACCGATGGCGAGTATTTGTTCAATAGGCAACCCGTGCATAAATTTAATGAACGCCAACGCGCCGATTTTCATAAAAACTTTGTGGGTTTTGTTTTTCAGGCATATCATTTAATTGATGAGCTTACGGTGTATGAAAACATTGAGACTCCGCTCTTGTATCGCAAAGATATTCCTGCCAAAGAGCGCAAAAGTTTGGTCGCCGAGCTACTCGACCGTTTTCAAATTGTTGCCAAAAAGGATTTGTTTCCCGAACAGCTTTCGGGTGGGCAGCAACAACTGGTAGGAATTGCGCGAGCCATTATTGGCAAACCTAAATTGCTTTTGGCAGATGAACCTACGGGCAATTTACATTCCAAACAAGGTGAGGAGATTATGGAATTATTCCGCGAACTCAATCGAGATGGTATGACTATCGTACAAGTAACCCACGCCGAAAAAAATGCTTTGTATGGCAATCGGGTTATTCAATTGCTCGATGGTTGGATTGAAAAAGATGTGGCAGTTACGCCCGATATGTGGAAATAATGAGCCAATAAGTAGTACGACTATACATTTATGATTTTCGCGCAAAAACGCTAAGGTGTAAAGTGCTGATAATCAGTGATTTATAATTTTTAGCCTAAAATTTGTATAGCCGTATGCCAATCGGTATTCTAAATCCCTCAACCTGCCCATCTTAATTTTTTTGCGCGCCGGATGGAAGCCGTGAGGAGGAGACCCCACTTGCGCGCCCACCCCTAGCAAGGGGTTTGCAAACCCCTTGCTAGGGGTGGGCGCGCAAGTGAGGCTCCTGCTTTGCCGAGAGCCGGAAAACGCGCCCAGCTTTGGGTAGATGGGATTAGATGAAATTGACTTCGGGCTTGAGTTCAATGCCAAATTTCTCGCGCACTGAAGTCTGAATTTGTTGAGCTAATTGCTTGATTTCCAGCCCTTTGCCACCGCCGTAATTGACGATAACCAAGGCTTGTTTGTCGTGTACGCCGATATTGCCGGAGCGTTTGCCTTTCCAACCGGCTTGCTCAATGAGCCAACCTGCCGGAATTTTGATGATTTGGGCGTTGATGGGGTAGCTGGGAATGGTGGGGAATTGGGTTTTTAATTTTTCGAATTGGGCGGTGGGTATTTCGGGGTTTTTGAAAAAACTCCCGGCATTGCCCAGCTCTGCCGGATTGGGAAGTTTGCTTTGGCGAATTTGACATACGGCTTGGCTCACGGCTTGAATGGTAAGTTCCTGAATATGAAGGTCTTGCAAGGTTTTTTGAATGTCGCCATAACTGACTTTGAAATTGGGTTGCTTTGCCAAACGAAAGTGGACGTGGGTGATGATGTATTGGTTCTTGAGTTCGTTTTTGAAGATACTTTCCCGATAGCCAAATTTGCACTCGGCATTGCTGAATACCCGCAAACTGCCATCGGCAATGGCGAGGGCTTCGACCGATTCAATTACTTCTTTGACTTCTACGCCATACGCGCCAATGTTTTGCATTGGTGAGGCTCCGACCAAGCCGGGTATCAGGGAAAGATTTTCGACCCCTGCCCAATGGTTTGCCAAGCAATGCAATACAAATTGATGCCAGTTTTCGCCTGCACCGACTTTTAGGACTACAAAATCTTGATTATCAGCTACTTGACTGATGCCCAAGATGCTGTTTTTTAGCACCAACCCGGCAAAATCTTGAGTAAACAAAAGATTGCTCCCGCCGCCCAAAATCAATTTGGGTTCGTGGGGATAGGCTTGCAAAAGTTGGCGGAGTTCGGCTATATCTCGAAATTCGGCAAAGCGTTTAGCCTGCGCCTCGATGCCAAATGTATTGTAATTTTGGAGGGAAAAGTTTTCTTGGACGTGCATAAGTTTAAAGATTGGGTTTGTGGTGAAATGGTGATTTCATTATATTGTTAGCTTTTGATTGTTGTAAATTGTTGATAATCAATCATTTAGATCTTATAAGGTTTTTAAAAACCTTATAAGATTTATTTCATTTAAACATTACAAAAATTGAAATTGCAAATAATTGATTTTGTAGCCTTGTTTGACAAATATTTCTTCATACGTGGTTTTGATGCCATAATGCAGGGCGTTTAGCTCCGAATTGTAGAGGTCTTTGGTGGATTGGAGGTTTTTAATGGCTTGATTTTCAAGCACTTCCAAGGTATAATCGAACAAAAATTCGCTATCGGTTTTGAGGTGTAGCCAGCCTTCGGGTTGCATTAGTTGGCGATACATTGCCAAAAAACGCGGGTGCGTAAGGCGGCGGTGGTCATCATTTTCTTTGGGGCGCGGGTCGGGGTGAATGAGCCATATTTCGGCAACCTCTTGCGGAGCAAAAAAGAAGTCTAGGTTTTGGATTTGCGCCCGCAAAAAAGCTACATTTTTCAAATTGTTTTCTAGGGCAGTGGTACTACCCTTCCAAAGCCGTGCGCCCTTGATATCGACTCCAATATAATTTTTTTCGGGGTGTTGCATTGCCAAACCGGTGGTGTACTCGCCGCGCCCGCAAGCCAACTCAAGCACAATAGGGTTTTGGTTTTGAAAATAGGTATGGTGCCAATTGCCCCGAATGTGTTTATAGATTTCTTTGCCCGGCTCTATCACATTGGTGGCTTCGGCATTATGCGCAAATCTTTTTAGTTTTTGTCTTGCCACTTCAGCTATTTTAAATAAATAATTTTTCAAAAATAAAATTCATAACTTATTGATCATCAATTACTTATAAATTTTATACAATCAATAACCCCAAAATTAAGGCTTATTGAGTGGATTTGAAGATTATTTGAAATTAAAATTTTGCTCAAGGGTGTAGTTCTTTTACTTCGCTGATGTCTTCAATCTCAAGCATATTAGCCAAGAGGCTGGCGTATTTTTTGACCGCCGTTTGTACGGTTATCAACTCAGCCCGAAATTTTGTGATATTTTCGGGTTGGTTTAGCTCCTCACTAAGCGGATGCCATTTGGAGGTAAAGGGTCGCACTACTTGGTTGAGAATTACTACGGCAATTTTGGCAAAATTGATGGCATCTTTGCCTTTTGATTTGAGAATATCTCGAGTAATGGCAAAAAGCCGGCTCAAGCTCTCGAGTGCGGTTTTGGGGTCGCCTTCGTGCAAATCTTGGGTAGCTACTCGGGTAATGAGTTCTACGTACATTTCCCAAGCCGCGTCTTGGTCGGCGGTATTGCTGAGTTTGAATTCGGCTTCGATAAATTGCAAATTGACCTTGATATTAGTCAAACCCACCTTGTTGAATAAATCTTTGAGTTTCATATAAATTTGTTTTGTGATGTTTTGAATAGTTTGTGAAGTTCCTAGTTTTTGTAACTTATTGGATTACAGAGGTTTAATTGATGTAAACCGAGTTGTTTTTTATCGTGAAAAATTAAAATATTTCAAACCCCAGAAAGTTTCTGATAAAAAACTAAAATACATAACTCATTGATAATCAGGTACTTATACAATCAACGATTACGCAATTACTTACGCAAAATTGATATTTTTTTTACAAAATTCTTGATATTTTGTCAGAAAAATAATTTTTGAGGAAAATTTATTGACAATTACCAATTAACTTTGCAAAAATGCAGAGTAATGAGCAAAACCAACAAAAACTCAATTCAAAACCCTCACGACAAATTTTTTAAAGAATTATTTTCCGAAAAAGAAGAAGTTACTGAATTTATTGCCAAAACTTTTCCGCAGGATTTGGTAAAAAAGCTGGATTTAGATACTTTGGAACTGGATAATACCTCTTATGTAGATGAAGAATTACAAGAACATTTCTCCGATTTGGTTTACAATTGTGTATTTTATGGCAAAGTTCCTTTAAAAATCGCCCTATTGTTTGAACATAAAAGTTATCAACCCGATTTCCCAATTCATTTTCAATTGTTGAAATATCTGCTCAAAATTTGGGAGCAAAACCTGAGTCAAAAAGAATCGCTTTGTCCCATTATTCCGATTATCATTTATCACGGTAAAAAGCCTTGGGAAAAGAAAGATTTGAGTCAATATTTTAGCGAAGACAATGAACTAGATGGGCGTTTGAGAAAGTTTTTGCCCCAATTTGATTATCTAATTACTGATTTGAACACTTACCAAGATGAGGAAATCAAACAAGTGTTTAAATTAATTTCCTTGCAGACCGGCTTATTATTGATGAAAAAAATATTTGAAAAACAATTAGAAGCCGACTTAAAGTTTATTTTTGGGGCAATCAATGAACTCTTAAAAACCGAAAAAGGCAAACGGATTTTTCGTACTTTATTAGTATATTTGTACTACGCAAGTAAAATTGAAAAAGACAAAATTTTTGAAACTATGAATAATCTATCTTTAGAAGCTCAAGCAGATACCTTGACCGTGGCACAACAGTTGATTTTGGAAGGCGAAGAAAAAGGCGAAGAAAAAACCCGAAAAATTGTTGTTGAGAATATGCTCAAAAATGGATTTGAAATAGAGCAAATAGCCAATTTTACCGGCATTTCGCTGGAGGTCGTGCAAAAAATCCAAAAGCAAGCCCAAAAGTAAAATTAGATTTAATGTTTGAAAATCTTATCAATCAAATAAAGGCAAACCTTGAGTATTTGTCCATTCAGTTCAATCTTTTGTGAATAATTGAAATATTAATATGGTTCTTCGCTAATACTACTGTACAAAAC
Organism: Microscillaceae bacterium; assembly: GCA_025455045.1. Classification (GTDB taxonomy): domain Bacteria; phylum Bacteroidota; class Bacteroidia; order Cytophagales; family Microscillaceae; genus JALONJ01. Next base: position 7,321 of record JALONJ010000018.1, read on the forward strand.
TTAGAGACACCAAGGTAAAAAATCTCTAAGTATCTAATTATCAGTACTTTGCGCCTTAGCGTCTTTGCGAAAAAATATAATTGTATAGTAGTATTTTCTTCGCTACTTTTCAGGAATCATTTAGCTTAGAGGTAGTCTAAAGCCGCTTACGCGCGCAGGCTAGACAGCCCGCGTTACAATTTTCCTGAAAAAGTGTGAAGAAATATTAATATTCTATAAATACCTGATAATCAGCTATTTATATAGTTATTGATTTTATCAACTATCTACGTAAATTTGATAAGATTTTTACAAAATTCTTGGTATTTTGTCAGAAAAATAATTTTATTGATAAATGTAACTGAACGCCCAAAAGATAAAAATTTCAGGTTTTTGTAATTATATTTGAATTATAAAAACCAAATAATTTTAAGCAATTTATTCAATCAAGTTAATGCAAAATCCTGATAATCAATTAGATAAAACATTTAATTTTCAGTTAGAATTAGATGAATTTGGGTTTAAAGTTGTCGATTTTCAGCAAGCAACCCCAGCGCAAAAAATCGCTAAAATAATCGGTTTTGTATGTTTTGGTTTGGAATTAAGTACTTTTATATTCTACCCCAATCTTGGGGAGTATAGTCTTTGGGATTGGCTACAATTATTGATTTTGTTGATGCCGGGAGGGTTGGCTTTGTGGTATGGTTATCGCAAAATTCCACAAAAATCTTATCACTACTATTATTTTGACGAAGAAAAAATCGAGTGGAAAAGAGGTATCTTCAAGAAAATAATTTATTGGAATGAAGTCAAAAAAATTGCTTTGTATGCCGATTGTGTGGAGTTTTTTACCACCAAACGCCGAAAATGTTATCGAATTTGGATAAGCCGAATTATCTCGCGCTTTGACAAACCAACCCGTCAAGAATTTAGAGAGGCAATTATTCAGTTTTCCCAAAAATTGGAAATTCCTTTAGAGTTATTTTGAAAAATACTACTATACATTTTTTAATTCGCCACTAAGACACTAAGGCACAATTTATTGATTATCAGTACTTTGTGCCTTAGCGTCTTTGGGTGAATACATATTTTGTATAGTAGTATTATTTTGAAATACAAAATTTGATAAGTAACTGATAATCAATTAGTTAGTATTATTTATTCTTTTGATATTTCAAATACTCTTCTACTTGTTCAAGCGTCAATTGGGTTGATTTGGCAATCAAATCCATCGCAAGGCCATTTTGTTTTTTTTTCTTGCTTTTCATTTTTTGCTATCGGATTGATAATGAATTAATTATCTAATAAAAAATCATTTGACAAATTGTTTTAAAAATAAAATCAACTCATTGCTCAATTAAATTTAACCCCACATAATTATAAATATATTTATATCAATGGTTTATATAAATTATTGATAATCAGTGTTTTATAAAAATAAAAAGATTGATTTTCTTAGAAATATTAAATTGACGAGTAAGTGAGCCTTGAGTTTTGAGATTTTTTTTTTAAATTTGCCATCTATTTTAAAAGTTCAAAAATAAACTTTTTCACAACTAATTGATTATCAATTAGTTGTGAAAATTAGGTAATAAATTCCTAAAACAATGGTGAAAATTGGTGATATAGAATTGGGCGAGTTTCCTTTATTGCTTGCCCCGATGGAAGACGTAAGCGACCCGCCTTTTCGGGCAGTTTGCAAAGACAATGGTGCAGATATGATGTACACTGAGTTTGTGTCATCGGAGGGTTTGATAAGAGATGCCGCCAAAAGTCGGCAAAAATTGGATATTTTTGAGGAAGAACGCCCAATCGGGATTCAATTGTTTGGCAGCGATGTGGAGACTATGCGCGTATGTACCGAAATTGCCAGCCGCGTCAATCCCAATTTGATAGATATAAACTATGGTTGCCCGGTCAAAAACGTAGCTTGTAAGGGCGCAGGCGCGGCTTTGTTGCAAAATATACCCAAAATGACCCAAATGACGGCGGCAGTCGTAAAAGCCACCCACTTGCCCGTAACGGTCAAAACCCGCTTGGGTTGGGACGACTCTACCAAAAACATTTTGGAGGTAGCCGAAAGACTGCAAGATGTTGGTATTCAAGCACTTACCGTTCACGGACGCACTCGCTCACAAATGTACAAAGGCGATGCCGACTGGACTTTGATAGCTCGGGTGAAAGAAAATCCGCGCATCAAAATTCCGATTTTTGGCAATGGCGACATCGACTCGCCCGAAAAAGCCCTGATGTACCGCAATCGCTATGGCGTAGATGGCATAATGATTGGCAGGGCGGCAATTGGTTATCCTTGGGTTTTTAACGAAATAAAGCATTTTTTTGCCACCGGCGAGCATCTTCCCCCGCCTAATTTAGAGCAAAGAGTGGCGGTTTGTGAAAAACATTTTTTGAAATCGATGCAATGGAAAAACGAAAAATTGGGAATTTTGGAAATGCGTCGCCATTATGCCAGTTATTTTAAAGGTTTGCCCGATTTCAAACCCTACCGCACTCGATTGGTAGAAGCAAATGCCAAAAACGAAGTTTTGGATATTTTGCAAGAAATTTTGGAAAATGCAATGAGCTTTGAAATGTATTGAGTCGCTGATAGATAATTTACATTAGCGCAAAGGCCAACTATTTAATTATCAGATAATTAAGTCTAAAAACTAATATGGCATATACCTACGAATATCCGCGTCCGGCATTTGCCGCCGATTGTGTGATTTTGGCACAAGACCCCCAAAATAATTGGAAAATTTTGTTGATTGAACGCGGCAATGAGCCTTTTAAGGGGCAATGGGCTTTGCCGGGCGGGTTTGTCGAACCCAATGAGTCAGCCGACGAAGCCGCCCAACGCGAACTACAAGAAGAAACCGGCGTTAGCAATGTGCAAATGACCCAAATCGGGGCATTTAGCCAGCCCGGACGCGACCCGCGCGGTTGGGTAGTTTCGGTAGCTTTTGGCGCGATAGTGCAAATGGCTGATTGTCAGCCGGTTGCGGCTGATGATGCCAGCCGTGCCGAATGGATTAGCCTGAGCGAAATCGGCGAAATGGCATTTGACCATCGATTGATTATTCAACAAGCCCTCAAAAAATTGGGAATCAATTGAATTTAAACATAAATTTTGCCTTAAATCCTCGATACCCCGAAACAATGCAAAAAGAGACAATTTATTTTCAAAAAAGTAAAAAATGGGATTTTTTCCGCCAAACCAATTTTGATTTTGTTGGCGAACGCGAATATTGGTATAGGTTTTTTAGCCACGGCGTTGATTTTCCTGACTTTTATGAGGCGCGAATGGATTGGTTGGGCGAAGCAGTCAGCTTTGTGAAAGAACTGGGAATCGGCGTTTTTGAAACTTTTTTGCTGGCAATCGTGGAGGAATATGCCAAAGATATGAATAATTGGTTTAGAAGCGATAAAACCGAGTTTTTGAAAGGATTGTTATTTATATGCCATCACCTCAAAACCGATATTTGTGAGCAATTTATCCTCAAAACCACCGACAAGGCTTTTAGCAAATTGCCGAGTCGGGGTTCGGCTTCGCGGATTGTTGGCACGTTTGGGCTGGATATTTTGGCTTTTGATGCCGACGAAGTCATATTTGCCAAATTGCTCGAGATGAAAATTCGTACCAAAAATCCGGTATTTCGGGAAGAATTGGACTATGTGTTACACAAGCTCAAATTGCGACTAGAACTAGACGAAGAAACAGTTTTGGATAAATCGGTGAGCGATTTTGGGGTAGTAGAGGGGGTTTTGGAGCAAACAATTGGCGATTTTACGGCGCAGGTTCAAATAGAAAATTATCATAAATTTACGCTAGAATGGCTCAAAGCGGACAAAACCGTGCAAAAAAGTGAGCCTACCATTTTGAAAAAACAATTTGCCGCCGAACTCAAACAATTCAAAGCCACCCTGCAAGACCTCAAGCAAGCCTTGCTCACCCACAAAAACCGCCTCGAAAATAGCTGGCGACTCGAGCGTGTGTGGACTTGGGAAACTTGGCACAAATATTTTTGGCAACATCCAGTAATGCGCTTTTTGACCGAAAACCTGCTTTGGGAATTTGAAAAAGCCGGCAAAACGACTACGGGCTTACCCCAAGGCGACAAAATCATTGATGGGCAAGGCAAAACTTTGGCGGTTGAGGGTAGTTGGGTTCGATTGTGGCATCCTGTGCAATCGTCTGCCGAAGATACTTTGGCTTGGCGCAATTATATCTTTGACAATCAATTGGTTCAGCCTTTCAAACAAGCCTTTCGAGAAGTATATTTGGTTACAGAAGCCGAGTTGGCAACTGCCACCTATTCCAATCGTTTTTCGGCGCACATTCTTCGCCAAAATACGCTGTGGGCTTTGACTCGCCAAAGGGCTTGGGATTATGGCGGTAAATTTAGTTATGACAACCCCAAAATTGCCTTGCCTGAATACAACTTGGAAGTAACGCTCGAGGTAGAAAGCGATTTTGAGTTTGCCATTACCCAAAGGGTACAATTTAAAGCATTGGAAACTCCTGCCGCAGTGTATTTGAAAGACATTCACCCGATTGCTTTTTCGGAAGCGATGCGCGATATTGACTTGTTTGTGGCGGTGTGTAGCATTGGCAATGACCCTAGCTGGAACGAAAATCTCCACTACCAAGCCTATTGGCAAGACTATGCCTACGGCGAAAAATCGGAGACCATTTCGGCAAAAAATCGCCTAGAGATTTTGCAAAAAGTAATTCCACGTCTCAAAATAGCCCCCCAATGCAGTTTTGAAGGTAATTTTTTGGTAGTAAAGGGCAAAATTCGCACTTATAAAATCAACTTGGGTAGTAGCAATATCCTGATGAAACCCAATGATGAGTACCTTTGTATTGTGGCAGACCGTAGCCGAGAGACAAATGCCCAACCCATTTATTTGCCTTTTGACGGCGATAGCATCTTGAGTTTGGTTTTGAGCAAGGCTTTTTTGCTGGCAGAAGATGACAAAATCCAAGACCCCACTATTTTGAGTCAAATTTATTGAAATGCTTACCTTAGATGACCTGCGCGGGGTTTGGCTGAGTGCGCAAAGCCACGCGCTATACACGCAACCGGCAAAATACAGCAACTGGCAAGACTCTTATCCGAGTCTGGGGCAGGTACAACTGACCGTCTATACCACCGATGACCCAAACTGGCGGGCTAAACTCGAAATCTTGAATCCCGAAACGGACTACTACCTATTGGCAGAGGGCAACCTCAGCCTACACAAAAACCAACTCCTACTCACTACCGCCCCCGACCGCGAAGACTTCCAACTCGTCCTCAAGCCCCTGACCGAAAACACCCTCCGCTGCCGAGTTTATGGTGAGTGGTTGGTTTTGGATAGAGTAGGGTAAGGGTATAATGAAATAGTCAAGAAGACTAATCTACCCTACTAAAATTATAAGCCATTGATAATCAGATAGTTATATTTTTTATTTTAGCCCCTTTAGGGCAATGCCATTAAGCTAAGTTGCAACATCGAGTTATTGTAATTCAAAAATTCATAAACACCTGATTTTCAAGTATTTACAGTAAATATTAGATGACTTCTTAGCCCAAAAAGCAGGTATTAAACTTGTTTTACTTTAAAAATTTATTTTTTTGTAACTTATTGATTATCAATTAGTTATATATTTAGCTAATACGACTTTACAAAAAATGAAATCTCCCCCCCCTAAAAAAATGGAGGATTTAGGATTTCTTTTTGGATAGGAGCGTTTTTGCTTCTTCATTTTTGCTAACTTGTTGATTTACAATTGATTACTTATTTTATTAATCTTAAAAATTACTCTAAATCTTGTATTTGAATTATTTTGGTATTTCATCGGAAAATCTTTAGAATAATAAATGTAATTTTTTGAATAATAAATATAATTATTTTTACTAAATTTAGTATAAAAGTGAAAAAAGATACCTAAAAATTATCATTTTTTTCTTCCCTTAGCTTAACGGCATTGCCCTAAATGGGCTAAAAGACCCTCAGTTATGAGCAGTGTGGCAATTAATTTGAGCAGAATAAAGGGCTATCAATCCATTGAAGATGCCCAAATAATATTTTGCACGGATGTCAAAAATGCCCTAGGACTCATTAGAACTTAACAGCCCTGCTCCGAAGGAGTGGGAGAAATACAAAGAGAGAGTGATAGGTAGTAAATTTGAAACGCACCCAATTAAAAAGCCAATAATCTACTCTGCTTGCCCTAGTTCATCTAAATAGAGTTTGCGTATTTCGGCAATGTGTTCATCTATTTTATCTTTTTGCCAATTTGCCGTAGGAACAGGCGATTTTACCACTACATCTACTACGGCGGGTTTGACAAAACTAGCCCCGCGTGGCATTACATCGTGGGCATTGCGAATGACAATGGGTACAATCGGCACACCGGCTTGCATTGCAATATGAAAAGCTCCTTTTTTGAATCTACCTAGTTTGTAATCATAACTTCGAGTACCCTCGGGAAAAATAACCAAAGACATTCCGTTTTGTAGGGCATCTACCACCGGTTTGAGGCTCTCAATGGCACTTTCGCTATCGGCTCTATCCACAAATGCCACGCCTGCCATACCCATCATAAAGCCATAAATACCATTTTGAAGTTCTTTTTTGGCTACGCCTACAATGTCTTTGCGAAGCAATTTGGCAGCAATAAAAAAATCGACTTGGCTTTGATGATTAAAAATAAATACTGCCGGGCGGGTCAAAAGATGTTCTTCGCCTTTTACTATCAGATTGATACCCACCAATGCTGCCCCCAAGTCGCCAATCGTGGCGGTCATAGCATTGATACCTTCTTGCCACGATAAGTTGTAAATACCCGAAAACGCTCCACTTACTACCGCCGGTAACAAGCTACCCACTGCCAAGCCGGTACGCATTATATTGACCAATTGCGGGCGAGCTTCATCATCAAAGCGACTCACGGGCCAATTATTTTTAAAAGCAATAGTTGATAATTTGGTATCAGGATTCAAAGGGCGGGGCTTACCCACAATCTCTAACAAAGGCATATCTTCGGCACTATCAGTATAAAAATAGCTTTTGCTGAGGTTGATGTCATACTTGTCGGCAAAAACCATTGCTTGCTGGGCTTTGCCAATGCCCCAGCACGCCGGTTCGATGATTTTGCCCGTAAATAAGCCGTCTTTTACTTCCATTCGAGTACACATTACCTCATCAATGCCCAAACCTCGCGCTACCGGTTCTACCTGATAAGGAGTAGCCGCCGAAACAATGGCTACCGTATGCCCCTGTGCCAAGTGCGCCGAAACCAAAGCCCTCGACTCAGGATAGATGGCATTTGCCAAGTATTTGGTATAAACTTCTTCGCCAACTTCCAGAAAAACTTGCTCTTTGATACCCTTTACACCTTGCGCGCCAATTGCAGCCATACCCGCAAAGTTGCCGTTGCCCGAAGCATATACCAATACTCCGGCAAATTGCGAGACAATCTCTTGGGCGGTCATTTGTCCACTTAGGAGTCGATTTTGTAAAAAATTTATCGCCGAAAATCCTCGAATTAGCGTACGGTCAAGGTCAAAAAAAGCGGCAATATGCGCCCCTTTTTCATCTTGCAAAACTTCTTTGACAATATCGGTTGTTTTAGACCCCGGTACAATTTCGCGTTCTAGAGGTAGGGCAAGGGCTTTTTCTTGCGGTTTTTCAATAATAATACCTTGCAAAAGATTGATACAATCGGCAATTTCATTCAATCGATTCAAAAAACCTTGAATTTGGGCAGTTTTGTCTTCGGAGGCTTGGGGAATGAGACGATAATTTTTTGCCAACAAAACTCCATTCAACAAAAACGGTTTCGATACCGCTTCTATTCGGCGAATCCGGCCTTGCCAATTCAATTCTTCGCCCAAAAGCAAACAATCTTTGATAAATTTTTCTTCATTGAAAACCTCGTGGCTATCCCAATTTTGCAAAGCGTACGCCACTACGCGGTAGGCTTCGGTATAGGTATAAAGCACTACGGGCGCAACCAATACCCTTTGTTTTTTGAGCAAGTCGCCCACATCTACGCCTTCCTCTTGAAAAATGGTTTGCCAATTTTCGCTGATAGAGCGCATATCTGCCTCTATTTCATCGCTGAAAGTAGCTTTATCAGAATAAAAAAATTCAAATTTAAACAAATCCCGCAATTGCATAATGGTTTGCCAAAAAATCCGATTGCGGTCTTCGAGTGGCACATTTTTGATTTTTGCCAAAGCAATTTCAATGAATGCCCGATGGTACAAATGATGCACGGCCATATTGGCATAGTAAGTTGCCGAGAGGTAGTTTTCGGTAACAATGGTATATTTGGCATTCAACCCCCCGCCTTGTTGCTGAATCAATTGAGCCTTGGTGAGCAATTTGATTGCTTCTTGTACGCTCTCGCTGATAGGCATACTTCTATCAACCAACGCATCGGGTTTGTGGGTTTCAATCAAGTGCATCAAGTCAGCTACATCCACATCAATTGCTTTTTGACTCAATGAGTACTTGCTCAATAAAGTAGTACAAACCAATGATGAGGTAGTTACGGGGGTGATTTGATTGATGCGATTTGCCAAATCGAAACCAAATTTAGAAATGGGGTCTTCTTCTTCGGCATCTTTGCCTTCGCTTCCCGGAATATATACTTGGTGGGCTTCTCCGGCAGACAAAGGTTCGCCCAAGCGCAAAGAAATTTTGCCAAAATCGCCCCCAATTTTACGCAAATAATTCACCCACCACCACAACGACTCGGCGGTTTTGTCTTTGCCCCGCCCCTCTTCGGTCATTTCTTTGACATCGGGAATCAAATCATACACGATCGATACCGGCACATACTTTACTTCTTGTTTGGTGGTTTTTTCGGCTTCGGCAATGTATTTCAAAATTCCCATTTTGGGCCATACTAGCTTGCCGGTGCGTGAGCGCGTTCCCTCGATAGCCCACATAAAATGCGATTTTTGATTGACCAAGCTGGCAATAAAATGCCTGAGTGTAGCCTTGTAAACGTGATTGTCTTTGAAAGAACGGCGAATGAAAATTGCTCCGGTTTGGCGAGCAAATTGCCCCAGACCCATAAAACTCATATTGATACCGCTAAATGTATAAGGCATCGGTAAGCCGTTGCGATGCAAGACTAAAGCCAAGACAAACATATCGATATAAGTCTTGTGGGTCATTACAAAAGCCACCGGATAGCGATGCATCAATTTGGTGAGTTGCTTAATTTCGGCGGGGTCGGTGTCGATAGTTTTGTCATACCCCCGCGACAAGATAAATTGCGCGCCTTGAAGCATCAAAAAATCGGCAATCGGTTGATGTACCGTATAAAGTTCTTTGAGATATTTGTCGGCTTCTTTTTTGATTTTATCAATAGGCGTATTGAGTTCTTGAGCAAGCTGTGCCAATATCTTCTGAAATTTGGCATCTTCGAGTATCTCTGAATATTTCATTTTCTTGGTGCGTTTAGCGTTTTTCTGTGTAAGGTTGCGTATTTATTGTGCTTTTTTTTGGACTATGGTTTTGAGCTAGGCTAGGGAAAGTCGGCAATTTGATAACTCATTGATAATTAAATAGTTGTAAATTATTTAATTTAATTTAACTTCTATGGGTGCGTTTCAAATTTACTACCTATGACCCTCTCCTTCGGAGAGGGCTAGGGTGAGGCAATAGAAACGCGTAAATTTGAAATGCACCCACTTCTATTTACTAGCACTTTGCAAAATAGATAGAAAAACTAATTTTCGCAAAAAACCCTCAAGGTTTATCCAACAATTGTAGATAACGAGGGTTTCTGCCATCTAAGCCCATCCCGCGAGGCGCAAGCAAGGTAAGATTATTTGGTTTGAATTAATCGAGATTTTAGCTAATTGCTTGGTTTTCAAAAGTTTATATTTCTGCCAAACTCCCTAAAAACTGTTGATTTTTTAAAAAAGTTAATCCTTGATACTCAACTCACCCAAACTTTTTGGCAATAAAATTGCCCCTATAAAAAAATACATTTTTTGACAAAATTGAAAGCAAATTTATGGAAGAGTTTTTCAAAAAGACCTTCTATGGTAGTACAGTCGGTGAGTGGCTGATGGCTTTGTTTATCATCTTGGCTACAGTCATTTTGGGAAGGTTGATTTATTGGTTTTTTACCAAAATAGTCCGATTATTTACCGCTCGTACCAAAACCAAACTTGACGACATCATCATTGATAAAATCGAGGAGCCGATTGTGGCAGCTTTGGTGATTGGCGGCACTTGGTACGGCTTGTCTATTTTACATTTTGCTCCGGCTACCCTCAAACAATTGGAAGGTTTCATTTCTTTGGCAATCATTCTCAATGTTGCTTGGCTGATTGTGCGTACCATTGATGCTTTGATTGAAGAATATCTAGCCCCAATGGTGCAAAAATCGGATAGCAGTTTAGACGATGCCATTTTGCCCATTGCTCGCCGGGGGTTTAGCCTCGTGATTTGGGTGGTGGCAGTGGTCATAGGGCTAAACAATGCCGGTTATGATGTGGCTACGGTTTTGGCGGGTTTGGGCATTGGTGGTTTGGCTTTGGCGATTGGGGCGCGCACGACTATTATGAATATTTTTGGCGGTTTGACGGTACTTATCAATCAACCGTTCAAAATCGGTGATAGAATCGTAATTGATGATTATGACGGCTATGTGCAATCAATCGGCTTGAGTATTACCCGTATCAAATTATTTTTGGACAATCATATTGTTACAATCCCCAACCGAGTTTTTGCCGACAAAGAAGTGGTCAATATCACCGAAGCCAAAGGCATCAAAACCGATTTTTATTTGCATATTCCGGTCGATACCGAACCCGAAAAAGTGCAAAAAATCCTGAATTATATGAAGACTTTGGCAATCGAAGACCCGCACCTCAATCCTGATTGCAAAGCAACTGTCAAGGGTTTGAATGATTATTCGCTCATACTTTGGTATATTTTTTATACTGTACCCGGCGCGCCTTATTGGGATGTACGTTCCGAAGTATGTATTTCCATTATGCAATATACCCGCAATTTGGGCGTGAGTATTGCCACCCGCCACAACCAAGGTTTTTTGCCGGAATGGGAAGAAGTGCTACAACCTAAGCCCAAAAAAGAAAAAATGCTCGAGGAAGATGATGATGAATTTTGAAACCGTGGAAGCCATTAAGGAATTAGGAATTAATAATTGGGAATTAGGAATTGTTTAATTGCCTGACTGTGTCCGCCTTTGGAGGATTTTCAATTGGTTATGTTTTTAAAAAGTTTACTTTATTTTGTAATTATTCCTAAGTAAAACTTTTGGATTTTTTTTATTAAAAAGTAATGCTTTTTTATTTATTTCGTTCTAAATTTTGAAACTGTAAACAAGTGTCTAAAGATTATCACAATGAAAAAAAGTCTCCTATTTTTTGGTAGTTTGCTCATAACTACCAGTTTGTTGGTTTCCTTTACCGATAATGCCACAAGCCAAGATCCTTTGCAAGCCAGCATCAAACGCGGCAAAACTGTGTATGAATCCAATTGCCTTTCGTGTCATATGAACCAAGGTGAGGGTATTCCGAGTGTATTTCCACCTTTGGCAAAATCCGACTACTTGATGGCGGACAAAAACCGCGCTATCAAACAAGTAATCAAAGGCTTAAAAGGTAAAATTGTGGTCAATGGGGTTACGTATGATGGCGAAATGCCTGCCAATGACCTAAGTGACCAGCAAGTTGTCGATGTGATGAACTATATCCGCAATAGTTGGGGCAATAAAGGCAAAATAGTAACCATAGAAGAAGTAAAAGCTGCCCGAAAAATGAAATAAACCAAAAAATTGCAAAGAAACCACTCCAAAACGAAACTTTTTGGGTGGATTATTATGTTTTAAAAAACGAGCAGAAAAAACCTAAACAAAACTTAAACCTGAGTTTTGTTTAGGTTTTTTTGATTTTTCTTGATGCTTTTTTAATCATTGATGACAAGTAAAATTTTATATAAATGAAACCAACAGTATCTATTTTGATTATATCCGATGTGGTTTGCCCTTGGTGCTATGTGGGCAAAAAACGCTTGGAACAAACGCTGGATTCGCTCAAAAACGATTATGATTTTGCCATTCAATGGCTGCCTTTTGAACTCAATCCGGCACTCGACGAGCAAGGCGAAGATTTTAAAGCCTATATCACCGACAAATTTGGCTCGGTACAAAGAGTGCAACAAGGATTTGACCAATTGACCCAAATCGGCAAACCGCTTGGCATTGATTTTCAATTTGAAAAAATCCAAAAAGCCTTCAAAACACTCTTTTTGCACAAAATTTTGCATCAAGCCTACGCAGATGGCAACCAAAACCAAATCGCCGAAAGGCTATTTCAAGCCTATTTTACCGAAGGCATTGATTTGACCGATAAAAACGAACTGCTCCAAGTATTGAATGAATGGGGCTGGACTGACGAAAAACTGAATCAAACGCTTGATAATCAACAAATTAATCAAGAAATCAAAGCTATTTTTAAACAAATATACAGTTTGGGTGTGTCGGGAGTTCCGTTTTATATTTTCAACCAAAAAGTGGCTCTCTCGGGTGCGCAACCACCCGAAGTATTTAGCCAAGCAATTGCGCAATCGCTGGCGAATTAAGGTTTTTTGTGTTGATTTGTAAGTAATTGATAATCCGCCAGAGGCGGACAAGTTCCTTTAAAGGCGGACACGGTCAGTTAGTTATGCTATTTAATACTACTGTACATTTTTTTAACCACTAAGAAACTAATGAAGCTAAGTCATTGATTATCAGTGCTTTGCGCCTTAGCGTCTTTGCGCGAAAATAGAATTGTACAGTAGTATAATGCTATTTCAAATGTTTTTTGTAACTAACTGATTATCAAGTACTTAACGAAAAATCCAAAACTAGAAACTCGAAACTGTCCAAACTATTGTAGATTATCAATTGATTATATGTAATTTTAAAAATTAAAATAACTAAATATGCAAAATACCAAAGTTCCTATTAGCTATTGGATAAAGCAAGCCGATAATTTACTTACCGATAAGATTAATGCGATTCAAGCCGAGTTTGGTTTAAATAGAACCGCTTGGCAAATACTCAACAGTATTCAAGAAAATGAAAACTTGACTAAACATACGTTGATAGAACTGATGCGCCCTTTTGTTGATGCTGATAAAATAAAGGAAGCCTTGTCCGATTTTATATCCAATGACCTGATTATATTGACTGATGACGTAGTATTGACCGAAAAAGGGAAAGAATTGTTTAAGCAATGCCTCGAGAAGCAAAAAGAGTTTAGAATAATAACGATGAGTGGCATTTCATCGGAAGATTATCAAACTACGCTACAGACTTTACAAAAAATAGTCGATAATATTGAAAATTTAGCTTAAAGGAAGGTGAATATTTTAGTAAACAATTGATTGTGTTCTAACTGATAATCAATTAGTTACAAAAATATTCACGTAAAATATGATTTTAATTAAAATTGGTTCTTTACCTATTTTCAGGAAGTTCTAGCCTTATCCTACACGTATTGACGCGGACAGGCTAGACAGCCTGCATTACAATTGTCTTGGAAAGTGGTGAAGAACCAATTTTTTTATAAATAACTGACTGTGCCTGCCTCTGGCTGATAATCAATATATTACAACTTGTCTGCCTCTGGCGAATCAGCACATCAATCAATCAATCAACCCATCAGCACATTTTTCAAGCCTTGATACCTTTCTTTTGCATATCGGCGGTGTGCTTGTCTTTGCCCAAGCCCCCCAAATAAGGACATTCCAAAAAGGTTTGTACGCTTTCAAAAGCTACGGCTATCTTCTCATAGCCATAATTGTCGGCTAGGGTTTGGGTTGATTTGCTATCGCCCATTCCTACCTCTACATCGTGCATCGTGATTTGGCAAGGGTGTTCGTAATTGCAGGCGTGCGTTATTTCAAGAATTTCTTTGCGCAAGGTTTTCATATAATTATAAAACCTAACCGACTTATGCTCAGGGTCTAAGCCCGACATCAGCCATTTGTTTTGCGTGGCAATACCGGTAGGGCAGTGGTTGGTGTGGCAAATTTGGGCTTGAATACAGCCGATTGAAAGCATTGCTTCGCGGGCTACATTGATGGCATCGGCTCCCATGGCAAAAGCCATCATAGCACTAGCCGGAAAACCCAACTTGCCCGAAGCGATAAATACAATCCTATCGGTAAGTCCACGCTCGGCAAATATTTTATACACACTCGTAAAAGCAAAAGTCAGAGGCAACGACACGTGGTCGGCAAAGGCGTGCGGGGCTGCCCCTGTACCACCTTCGCCGCCATCAATGGTAATAAAATCGGGTCCACGGTTGGTTTTGAGCATCAAATCAGCTAGTTGTTCCCACATCTCAAGCCTGCCTACGGCTGATTTGAAGCCTACCGGCAGGCCGGTTTTGTCGGCTACTTTCTCAATAAATTCCAATAGACTCGGTACATCATTGAAAGCCGTATGAAAAGCCGGCGAAATGACATCTTGCCCGAGGGGCACGCCGCGAATATCGGCAAGTTCTTGGGTAATTTTAGCCGCCGGAAGCACCCCGCCTTTGCCCGGTTTTGCCCCTTGCGAAAGTTTGATTTCAATGGCTCGTACTTGGGGATTGTTGGCAACCAATTCGCCGATTTTATCAAATGAAAAATTGCCTTTTTCATCTCTTACCCCAAAATAGCCGGTACCAAAGTGAAAAATAACATCTGAACCCCGCCGATGATGTGGCGATAAGCCGCCTTCGCCGGTATTGTGATAACAGCCCGCCATTTTTGCGCCATCATTGAGGGCTATCATCGCATTTTTGGAAAGTGAACCATAGCTCATCGCCGAAATATTGGCTATCGAGTACGGGCGAAAAGGGCGGCGGCGTTGGTTGTATAAGCCCATTACTTTGGCGCAAGGCACAAAATACGGGTCGCTTTGGTTGGGATGCCCCGCCGGTACGCGATACGGAAACATTGCCGGATTGATGAATATATGCCCGGGTGAGTAAATGTCTTTGTCAGTACCAAAGCCCTCATAATTATTTTCTTTTTTCGAGGAAGCATATATCCACGAGCGTTGGCTTCGGTTGAAAGGCAATTCTTCGCGGTTGTTGGCTACAATATATTGGCGGAGTTCGGGTCCGATAGATTCTAAAAAATACCGCAATCGCCCGACCACCGGAAAATTGTGTTTGATAGTGTTTTTGCGATTGCGAATATCGCTGATAAACATATACACTATCCACAAAATCAGTCCAAACAAAATCACTTCAAATAAGAGCAACTCGCTGTCCACCAGCGACTTCATAAAATCGGTAACACTTGAAAATATGTCTAAGAACATAAGCAAAGGGATTTGAATTGTATAATTATAAATTTTGATTAGCCTTTTTCAATAGTGTATAAAATTTCTAGTTCTGAGCTTTAAAACAGCCAGTTTGAGAGTGGCGTGGTTCTTAGATAAGTATCTGAAAATCAAGTAATTATTTTAAAAATATTTCATATCTCAACTGTCTGATAATTTGTCTTGGGCGAGGTTTGGTCAATTATTTACAAAAAAAACTCCAAATTATTTTTAATAAGTAAAATAAAAAAAATGATAATAAGATTTTATTTATAAAAAACATAAAACCCTGATTATCAATAGTTTATAAATTATTAATATTTTTTGTTTGAATGGAAAAACTTGAAGAATAACAATTGCGTAATCATTTGATAATCAACTGATTATCTAAATAAAACTTAATTGAGTAAGCAAGGAAGAATCAAAACAAACTCAGGAATCACCACCCGAAACAGTTTGCCATCATACACCCTTTCCATCAAATAAGTGCCATACATTTTGCCAATTCCGGTTTGTAAATTACAACCCGATACATATTGGTAAATTTCGCCCGGCTCCAAAACCGGTTGTTTGCCCACTACGCCTTCCCCTTCTACTTCCTTCACCGTACAATGGACATCGTGAATAAACCAATGACGGCGCAGCAATTGGACAGTATGATTGCTTACATTCTCAATCGTTATCCGATAACTGAATACATAATGATTTTGTCTAGGGCTCGAGTAATCGGCTTGATATTCGGTAACTACGCTGATTTTGACCCCTTCGGTAATTTGAGTAGTCATATTGTTTGATATTTGGTATCTCCACGAAAGAGAATTGTCGAAATCATTTTTTTAATGTGATGTAATATGTTGATTATCAGTTACTTATAAATTAATTTAGCAAATTCAAAAATTTGAAAATCCTAAAAGCTCCCAATAATTTTGGTTAATTTTTTATCAAATTCAAAAAAAATACACTTTTTTGAGCCTAAAGTAGAATTTATTTATTAAGTTTAAGGCTTCAATTTATCAAAAATATTAAATCCTTGCTTGAAAACAAATTATGGAAGTAAAAATTGCCGAGTCTTGGAAAAATCATTTGGAAGCGGAGTTTTCCAAGCCCTATTTTGCCAAATTGGTGGAGTTTGTCAAAGAAGAATACAAAAATCATACAATTTATCCGCCCGGACGTTTGATATTCAATGCTTTTGATAAATGTGCCTTCGACGATCTCAAAGTAGTCATCATTGGGCAAGACCCTTATCACGGGGCGGGTCAGGCAAATGGCTTGTGTTTTGGGGTAAATGATGGGGTAAGTATTCCAGCTTCTTTGCGCAATATTTTTAAAGAAATCAATCAAGATGTGGGCAAAGCCATTCCCAAATCCGGCAATTTGGAGCGTTGGGCAGAGCAAGGCGTGTTGTTGCTCAATGCGGTACTTACGGTGCGCGAAGCCACCCCCGGCTCGCACGCCAAAAAAGGTTGGGAAGATTTTACCGATGCCATCATTCATCACATTGCCGAAAACAAAACCGGCATTGTGTATATGCTCTGGGGAAGTTATGCCCAAAAAAAGGGCGAATTTATTGATACCCAAAAAAATCTAGTTCTCAAAGCCGGACACCCTTCTCCGCTCAATAAAACCAGTCCATTTGGCGGTTGTAAGCATTTTAGCCAAGCCAATGCCTACCTCAAAATGCGTGGCGAAACCGAAATTGATTGGTAAATTAAACTTCGAGGGTTAGATGATTGTATGGCACGGTGATAGCACTTCTTCGCCACTTTTCAGGCGGTGAGTTCAAGTCGTAAATACAACTTTTTTAAATGACTCATTCTCAGAATAATACAAGTTTTAGCAGCAATTCCCACTATGGATAAGTGCTTGATTATCAATGATTGACAAAATTCAGCAATTCCCACTGTAGAAATTTTAAATGAATGTTTGATTTTTTAGAATATTTACAAACAAAATTTCTGTAACTAATTGATAATGAGGTGATTATAAA